>NZ_VULP01000020.1:0-54572 GCF_009697165.1 Anaerobutyricum soehngenii
CTTGATTTGGGATCAAGAGGCCGCAGGTTCGAATCCTGTCACCCCGATATCTGCGGGTGTAGTTCAATGGTAGAACACTAGCCTTCCAAGCTAGATACGTGGGTTCGATTCCCATCACCCGCTTCTGTGTCTGTAGCTCAGCTGGATAGAGCAACGGCCTTCTAAGCCGTGGGTCGGGGGTTCGAATCCCTCCAGGCACGTTTATCAGATGGTTCTGATATGGTGGGTGTGGCGCAGTTGGTTAGCGCGCCAGATTGTGGCTCTGGAGGCCGAGGGTTCGAATCCCTCTACCCACCTTGTAGTTCCATTTTTATAAATATTTATATGGCGGGATAGCTCAGTTGGCTAGAGCACGCGGTTCATACCCGCGGTGTCGTAGGTTCAAATCCTATTCCCGCTACTTACATGGGATCTTAGCTCAGCTGGGAGAGCATCTGCCTTACAAGCAGAGGGTCACAGGTTCAAGTCCTGTAGGTCCCATATATGCCGGCGTGGCGGAACTGGCAGACGCACAGGACTTAAAATCCTGCGGGACTTATACTCCCGTATCGGTTCGATTCCGATCGCCGGCATACTTTAAAGAATTTGTGGGCATAGCTCAGCTGGATAGAGCGTTTGGCTACGGACCAAAAGGTCGGGGGTTCGAATCCTCTTGCCCACGTTTAATTACATATCATAATATAGCGCTATCGCCAAATGGTAAGGCACTGGATTCTGATTCCAGCATTTCCAGGTTCGAATCCTGGTAGCGCTGTTTTAGTAAAAAGACACTTCATGTGTCTTTTTTTGTTTACAGGAAAGAAAACTGCGTTCTTATAAAGAAAAAACACTCTGCGAAAATACGCATGCTCATTCTTTGATTTTATATTGAAAAAAGATTTCGGGAATACATGGAGTATTCTTTTATATTAAAATTGTTGTTTCAAAAGTATATTTCTTGAAAAATAAAAATTTTTTTTATTTTAACAAAGTACCAGTTGGAAGTACGGTAGGTGCAGGAGACAGTGTTATTGCAGCACTGGCACTTTCAGAAGAAAAAGGGATGAGTTTAGAAGAAACCGTTCGTCTTTCTACAGCAACGGGTGCGGCAAATGTAATGTGCAGTGGAACACAAGCTGCAGAGTATGAAGTAATCAGTGAATTGATTTCAAAAGTAGCAATGCATACAATGTAGTAAAAATAAAAAATATATTGCAAAATACTATATTTATTCGCTATCATAGGAAGGAGAATTATTTATGAAAGCAAAAGGTGTAAGACTTCATGGAGCTAACGATCTTCGTCTGGAGGAATTTGAACTTTCGGAAATTACAGATGATGAAATTCTTGTAAAAGTTATTTCAGATAGTATCTGTATGTCTACCTATAAATGTGCTATTCTTGGTACAGAGCATAAACGTGTTCATGGGGATGTGGCAGAGCATCCGGCAATCATGGGACATGAATTTGCCGGTGATATCATAAAGGTATGAATCCTTTATAAAATCTACTGCAATGCATCAGTCAGATCAGGTGATTGTTCTGATGGATTCATCTAAAGTTGGTAAAAAATGTTCCTATAAAATATGTGATATTTCAGATGTGGATCTCATTATTTCCGATGGAAAATTACCAGAAGATCTTTTAGAAGAATGTCAGAAGAATCAGGTAATCGTTTTATAAAAAAGTAAAATACAGTAATTGAAACAGCTATAGGAAAAAAGATATGGAACAAACATGGAAATGCAGTGGAAATGATTTAAGAAAGATGCCCTTACAGATCTGGGAGGAAGATCTATCTATTCTTTCAAATGCAGAGGCAATGAAAAGAGTCTTACTTGTATGGAAACAGATAGAAAACAGAAAAGAAATTGTTGTACCTCTTGTTCAGAATATAGAGGGAGCTGTTCTTGGAGCCGGTATTATAAAGAGAAAAAACTTTTGGACAACAGGAGAGTATCCATTTTCCAGTTTAGAGGAAATAAAACCGGAACAGCTTACACTAATGAAAAATCCTCATATAAAAGCCGTTATAGAGGTTATAAAACAGTTAAAAAATGAAACAGTTATTCTTGAAGCAGAGGCGCCATTTTCTATAGTATCGGCACTCATTAACCCGATGGAACTATATGCATCGATGCAGACAAAAACAGAACATTTAAATCATATATTAGAAAAAATCGCATTTGAGGAAGCAAAGTATTTAGAAGCCGCCATCAATGCAGGCTGCCATATAATTTCTTTAGCAGAACCGGTAGGAACAGCAGATATGGTCGGGGAAAAGTATTTTAGAGAATGTAGTGGGAGAGCGGCAGTTTTACTTTTAAAAGAAAGTGAGAGATTTCTACAAAACAGCGTAGTGCATCTTTGTGGTAAGTTATCAAACTCTATGCTTGCTTTACAGATGGCAAAGGAAGAAGAATACCTCGTAACCCGGGAAGAATATCTTGAGAGTTTAACAGAAGCGGCACATAATCCCTCTATACATTTTGTGGGACAGCATTGTATTCATCAAAAGAAAAATAGTACAAAAAAAATTCATATTCTTACAATTTAATTAATTTAACAGGGGAACAGACGAAAAAGAATTTCCTGCTATAACAAATGTAAAGGTATTATAAGAGATAGCAAATGAGTGTTATACTAATATTTGCTCAGAGTTTACATTTAATGTAGCAGGAAATTCTTTTTTGTTTTATCTCAGTCGAGAAGACTCCCACATCTTTCGGGTGGTGAGTGACGGCTGCTCGACTTGAATAAATCTTGATGAAATAAATGAAAGAGAGAGATCTTATAAGCAGGAAGTAAATAGTAAAAATCAGGAAAGCCGTTGGGTTGAGTTTTTTGCAGAAGAGGAATAAAATAGCAAAAGTAATAAAAAAGAGATGCAATAGATAGTAAAGGATGATGAAAGATATGAAATGTAGTATGTCAAAGCTTTTTAGAAGCTTTTTTATTTTTGTGTTAATCTTGATTATTGTTTTCCCTGCCACAGGATTTGCCGCAAAGACGAAAAAAAGCTCTTCTGCAGATTTAAAAAGTAATAAGAATGTTCAAAATACAGATATGACGAAAAAATATAAGAAGCAGATGAATAATATATTAAAAGCAACACAGCTTTTTTACAGTGTTCGTTTAAATTACAGCATGAAGAGCGGAGAATCAAAAAAGATAAAGCTTACTTCTCTCGAAAAGCAGAATATTGCAGCAGGAAGACAGATTTTAGAAGGACAGAGCCGTATTACAAATTTTGCATTTTCACAGAGAGTGCAGGAACTTTTTGGTGCGAATGCGAGAATTGCTTCGCTGCCTTTTAAGACAGAGCCGGATGTCCCGGAAGAATTAGTGGTGCGTTGTAATTCAAATTATGTAAAACTGGCAGTAGGAGAATGGGGAGAAGAGTCACCAGTATATAAGTTAAAGTCTGTGACAAAGAAAGGGAAAAAGTGGAAGGTTGTCTTTAAAGTTAATATGTACGACTCTTATACAGATAGCATGCAGCCACTTGGCAAAGTAATTCTCACATTGAAGAAGAATAAAAAATCTGTGTATGGATTTAACATTAAAGGAATTATATTAAAGAAAATGTAACTTTTTTCTGTTTTTTGTGCTATAATAACATTGTTAAAGTATAATCAATGCACCGTAATAGGGGGAGACGGAATATGGGATTATTTAGTTTTGAGAGCAAACAGGTCAAAGAATGGAAGAAGCTTGCAAAGTCCGGTGATATGGATGCACAGTATCATTTGGCGAGAGCCTATGCGAACGGAAAAGGTGCCAGTCAGAATATGAAAAAGGCAGTAGAGTATTGTGTGCAGTCAGCGGAGCAGGAATATGCTCCGGCCCAGACCTTACTTGCTCATTTTTATGGCTATGGGAAAGGTGTGGAGAAAGATTATGGTGAAATGATTCACTGGGGAGAAAAGGCTGCATTGCAAGGCTATGCAAAAGCACAGTATAATATGGGACGCTGCTATGAGATGGGTAAAGGTACAGAAGCAGATATGGAAAAGGCAAGAAGATGGTATACATTGGCAGCAGAACAGGGCAGACCGGATGCCGCTTATAAATTAGGACAGTTTTATGAGCATGGTATCGGAGTAGAGGAAGATATGGAAAAAGCGGAAGAGTGGTATCAAAAAGCCGCTGAAGAAGATGTTGAGGAAGAAATTTCCATAATCGAAGAAGAGAAGAAAGATACCGCTACCATAAAACAAGAGGAAACATCTTTTACACAAACAGGAAATGTAAAGATATCAGATGTAGATCACCGCAGAAAGTATCGTTGCCTTTCCGAAATGAAAGTAGGAGAAGCAATCTTCCTAAAAGAAGACGAACTGTTAGAAAGTCCATTCATATTAATAAAGTCTGAAAATCATGAAACAGAACTAGGATGGGGGAAAGCAAGAGCAATCTGTAATACGGCAGCACTGGTAAGTCTTATTACAGGGAAAAACAAAACAGCGATACTTTATTGTAATAATGGAAGCATGAGTAAGGAAGCTTTAAAAAGTATACAGGCACAGGTCGAGGATGAATATAACCATGAAACAGTAGCCTGGAATGAGCCACATCCAAGAATTCCTGTTGTATTAAAAAATGTACAGTATACCCATAAGCATAATGAGATATATATAATGACAGATATAAAAACACAGGAAGAATATGAAATGATCCCACAAGGCTGGGCAGTACCGATTCTTGATAAACTAGAATATAATACCATTGTAACGATTGCATATTATGAAGGAAAGTGGGTATTTGTCAGCAAAAAAGAAACAAAAGATATCGGGAAGTATAAATTTGATATCAGATAAAATAGCCTGCAAATAAAAAACCATGCCCTTCTGGAGAATTCCCATTTTTACCAACTTTGGATTTAAATTAGACAGAAAAAAGAAAAAATACGATATCCCAGATGCGGCTTCGGAGCGTGTTTAAAATGCGGATGAGCATTTTAAGCACAGCGACTACAGAGCAGATGGGATATCGTATTTTTTCTTTTTTCGTCTACATAAAATCTACAGATCAGAATTCTTTTACCAAAAGTGTCATCAAATCAACCATTTAGACACACCCTATTGAATTTTGGTGAAGAAAATGATACGCTATTCTTAAAATAGCAAAGTCTATATTTTAGAGCATGTTTGAAAAATCATCCCTGCAATCCACACATATCAATTTGTATTCTTGAATTTACCTTCATTCGGTTGACGTAGCTCGCTACGCCGTCATCATTTAGGTAAAATCTTCCACAAATTGTAAAGGAATCTTACGGAAAACATTTTTCAAACACGTTTAAGGGGAAAGTGAGGAAAGTCTATGAAAAAACAACGGAAACACATCAACCTATCCCGCATAACAGCATTTATTTTATCGGTAGCAATGCTGGCAGGATTCTGTCCACAGGGAGTCAGTTTCGCGGATATCCCGGTAACCTTGCCAAAGGTCAATGCGGCAGAGAATATAAGCAACCCAAGAATCGTAAAAGATTCCTCCATGGATGCCGGACAGAAGGTTACCTGGGACTGTGTGTACTTTGGAAGTTATCCGCAAAGCGAAGTGACATCCAAAGATGGTAATATTTATAATGCATTGAAAAATGCAACAGGATGGGATGACAATAATGATATTACGATTGGGGGAACAAAGTATCGCAGATTAAAGGGGGAAGATGCGACGTATGCTACCAGTGATGATGAGGAACAATATAACTGGAATTATAATTATAAAACCTACCATTATTTTAAGTATGAATCAATCAAATGGCGTGTTTTAAACAGGAATGGAAGTGATGCACTTCTTCTTGCGGACATCGCTTTAGATGATCAGAAGTATAATACGGATTATGCAAAAGTGACATGGGAAACGAGCAGTATGCGAAGCTGGCTGAATGGTTACGGAACATCTGTTAACCAGCCGGGGACGGACTACAGCAGAAAGAACTTTATTAATTCTGCTTTCACGTCTACGCAAAGAAGTGCCATAAAAACAACCAGTGTTGTAAATAACAATAATATTAATTACGGAACAGCCGGTGGAAAGAATACCTCGGATAAAGTATTCCTTCTCTCTGAATCAGAAGTCTATAACACAGCTACGGCAGCAGGCTATGGATTTGTAAAGGACTATGATACATATGATGAAGCGAGAAGAAGCCGATGTAGTACCTATGCTTATGCGATGGGGACGTGGAGACGTTATGATACAGATGCGGAGTATACAAAATACAATGAAAATATTTGGTGGTGTCTCCGTTCGCCGGGCAGTTATAATAGTGGTGCGGCCGCGATGGGCAGTATTGGCTGGGTCGATAGGAATGGTGAAGATGTCAACGATGATGATGACGGTATGCGTCCCGCTTTGCATTTGAATCTCTCATCCTCTAATCTCTACTCTTACGCCGGAACGGTATGCTCTGATGCTATGAAATCCGGGGAGAGCGGAACAGATAATCCAGTAAAACCAAGTGAACCAGGTGAACCCGATACTCCCGATGCCCCAGACCAGCCATCACAGCCCGACAAACCAGGAACGGCCACAGGAACCAGAACAGAGGAGAGTAATGTAGATATTGAGATTGACGGTGGTGTAGAATTTACGATTCCAGAGAATATTCCAATCCTTGGTGGTGGGGATATTTCTCTTGATTATGGAACGATTCCAGTTACTTTTAAGAGGGAGGACAATACATATCGAATTGGAATCGGTGTTCAGGATATGAATAAGGAGGACTGGACAACGTTTAAAAAGTTTGTGGAAACGCAAAATGAATCCTATAGAAAAGGAATTAACTCTCTTTTGGCCTCTAAGTTTGGAACCGCGTCTATGGGGATGAGCGTAGAACCGGAAATGAAGGCTTATGGATATGTGGAAGGAACAATCACGAAGACAAACGGAGTCGAATCTGCAGGAGGAAAGCTAGTTGTTGAAATAAAAGGAACGGCAAGCCAGGAATGGCAGACGGTTGTGGTGGTTGTTCCGGTAGTGATTAAAGTAAAGGGAACGGCTGGTGCTAAAGCGGATTTTTCTGTAGGATTTGATTTTAATAAGAGTAAAGTGTATACCAAAGGGGAAGTAGAGCTTACTATTCCGAGTGTACGTCTTACGGGAGGTATCGGTGTTTCTTATATTGCAGATATTTCTGTTTATGGAGAAGCAAAGAACCTTGTTACAGTAGAATCAGATGGGAAGGATAATGATATAACAGCCTCTTTAGAGGGAGCGTTGGGAGTTAGTGCAAAGGCGTTATGCTTTTCTTATGAAAAAGAGCTTCTGAGTGGTTCATTGGATTATTATTCTTCAAAGAAGAAGTCAAAAGCCAGAATGTATGCCAGAGTATTGCCGAAGTTAAAACCGGAGGCGAAAGATTATGAAATACAAAGAGTAGATTCTTCTTCGTGGGATGGTTCTGCCGTTGCAGAACAAACAGCGAAGCCACGTTCGATAAAGCGTGCTGCTTCTGCAAAAAATATATCTGGAAGAGTGACAACATTGCTGTCTGATGTGTATGCCAGTGCAAAGCCGCAGCTTTTGCAGACGGCAAGTGGAAAGAAACTCCTTATTTTTACAACGGACATGGGTGACAGAACAACAGGGAATCATACAGCGGTAGTATATTCTATTTACAATGAACAAAATGGGTGGAGTATACCTAAGATGATTGACGATGACGGAACGGCAGATTTTGATGCGGTAGCAGCAGTAGATGGGGAGAATATATACGTTACATGGATTAATGCAAAGCGGATTTTTACACCAGAAGAAGCGGAAGCTGAAGATTTTATGACAAAGCTTACAGCCGAGACCGAAGTTCAGGCAGCAAAAATCGCATTAAATGGAAATACAGGAACAGTGACAAAGTATCCGGCTATTACGGATAATGCCATTGCGGATTTACATCCGTCTATTACAGTGAAAAATCATGTGCCATATATTGCATGGAACAGCAATAGTGCGAACGATATTTTAAAGGGAACCGGAACAAATACAGTTTATCTTGCATCTTTAAATGGAAATGCATTTACAACAAAGAAGTTATCAGAAGAGAATAAACCGGTACAGTCTGTTGCTATTGGCAATTTGGATAATGATGTAGTGACAGCTTATACGTTGAATTCTGGTACCGAGGAAAATCCGCAGGTACAACTGACGGCGGTTAATGCAAAAGGACGAACAACCATTGCAGCAAATGGCCAGAATCTTTCTCCTTCTTTTGCAAAAATAGATGGAAGTTCCGTTCTTTTATGGTATGCACAGGATGCGGAAGGCAGTTCCTTAAACTATATTGATGCTATAGATGGAGCGGTAGAAAGCTATATAGAAGACGATGCGGTTATTTCCGCAGATTATACGGTAGTAGATGGTGAGGATAGCCAGCTTCTCATCTGTTCATCGGAGAAAGAAAATGCAGAAGAAACAGGAAGGAATCTGTATGCCTACGTAATACGAGATGGAGAAGTTTACGAACCAGTTACTTTAACAGATTTAGAAGGTTATGCAGCAGTGCCGAGTGGTATCTGGAATGGGACGGCGTATGAATATTTATTTACAAGAACCGATGTAGATATTACAGAGAATACTGTGACAGAAAATACAGATTTATGCATCACTTCTGTTGTTCCACAAAGCAGACTTGTTATCGGGGATATTGATTACACACAAGAGGAATTGATGCCGGACAAGGATGCCTCTATTACAGTGCCAGTAAAAAACAATGGATTAATGAACAATAATGAGGGAAGTATTCAGATTGTCTATAATGGCGAAGTCATTGGACAGACAAATCTGGATGGCGGAATGACACCGGGAGAGACAAAAAACGTTACGGTGAACTTTACGGTACCTAAGACTATGGCAGCGAAAGAAACATTAAAAGTGGAAGCAATGTCTGGTGAAAATACAACAGCAGATTCTACAAAAAGTATTCAGTCAGCTGGCAGTGAACTTGCACTTTCTGTTAAACAAGAAGAAGATAATATTACAGCTGTGATAGATAATAACAGTGCCTTTGATACGACAGCAGCACTTACTTTAAAAGCTGGGGATGCTTCTGGTAAAGTATTAAAAACAATAAATCTTGGAAATGTGGAATTCTATAATTCGGTAGAAAAAACATTTACAAAAGAAGAATTGAAAAAACTTGGAAGCGATACGGTTTACATGGAAGTTAGCGGAGATGCAGAAGAAAGCATAAAGTCTGATAATACAGCATTTGTTTATGTAGGAACAGAAGAATTAAAAACATTGGATTATCTCACCGCAACAAAAACAAAGGTTACTTATACTAAAGGCGAGAAGCTAAATATGGATGATTTGGAAGTGACCGCAGTATACACTGATGGAAGCAAGGCAAAAGTAACAGGTTATACAACAAATGTGAAAAATATCGATATGTCTAAAACAGGCAAAAAGCAACTGGAAATTCTTTATGAAGAAGTCGGTATTGGACGAAAAGTAGTTATGCCAATTACGGTAGAAAATGTAAAAACGGACAATACGAAAGCAAATACGGATACAAATGATAATATGAAATCAGTGTCATCAATCCGCCTCTTTGCAATCTCCAAAAAAATTGCCGCAGGCAGAAAAATTACTTTAAAAGCGACTGTTTTACCAGATAACGCATCCAATAAAAAGCTGATCTGGAAGTCCAGCAATCCAAAGGTTGCAACGGTAAACCAGCGTGGAGTCGTTACAGTGAAAAAGAAAACTGGCGGTAAGAAAGTAACGATTACTGCAACAGCAACCGATGGAAGTAAGAAATATGCTTCCTGGAAGATTACATCCATGAGAGGTATTGTAAAGAAAGTTAAGATTACAGGAAGTAAGCCAGTAAAAGCAGGAAAGAAACTTAAACTGAAAGCCAAAGTAACTGCCACAAAGAAAGCCAATAAAAAACTTCTCTGGACATCGAGCAACAAAAAATACGCTACCGTAAATGCGAAGGGAATCGTGACAACTAAAAAGGCCGCCAGAGGAAAAACAGTTAAAATCACAGCGATGGCAACGGATGGCAGCGGAAAGAAACATACCGTAAAAATTAAAATAAAAAAATAGTAATTTGTATTATAAAAAAAGAAAAATTACAAAAGGATCGGTAGTATCAAGATATTGATTATTTATTCGGTCAAAAAAGCAGAACCCTGGACAGGAGGGGATTATCCTAAATGCAGCTGCAAGGCAGATAGGATAGTGCTCCCTTATCCGGGGTCTGTCTGTTTAAAGAACCATCAATATTCTTGAAATCTTCCCTTAATTGTGTTACTCTAATCTTTGACTTTATTTGCAACAAAGTATTCTCGGAAGGTTTTTGTAAAATGATTTTCCGAGAGTACTTTCTTAAAAAAGAAAGGAGCTTTTATGGACTTTAAGAATGTAATAGCGATTGATGCGATGGGTGGAGACAATGCACCGGGTGAGATTATTAAAGGTGCGATTGATGCGATTAATGAGAGAGCGGATATCAAGCTTCGCCTTTTTGGAGATAGGGATAAGATTGAAGCAGAGCTTCATAAGTATACTTATAATAAGGAACAGATTGAGATTACGCATACGACGGAGGAGATTAGCTGTAATGAAGCACCGGCTATCGCAATTAAGAAGAAGAAGGATTCTTCTTTAGTTGTAGCGATTAAGTCTGTGAAGAACGGTGAGTGTGATGCGATTGTTTCTGCAGGCAGTTCAGGGGCGATTCTTGTCGGAGGACAGGTACTGATCGGTAAGGGAAAAGGTGTGAAGAGAGCACCGCTTGCACCGCTTACACCAACAGAGAAGGGAGTTTCTCTGTTGATTGACTGTGGTGCGAATGTAGATGCCCGCCCGGAACATCTTTTACAGTTTGCCCAGATGGGTTCTATTTATATGGAAGATGTTGTTGGTGTGAAGAATCCTCGTGTTGCCATTGTAAATATCGGTGCGGAAGAAGCGAAGGGGAATGCGCTTGTAAAGGAGACATACCCACTGTTAAAGGCTTGTAAGAATATTAATTTTATCGGAAGTATTGAGGCCAGGGATATTCCAAAGGGTGAAGCAGATGTTATCGTAACAGAAGCTTTTGTTGGTAATGTAATCTTAAAACTTGAGGAAGGTCTTGCAAGTACATTGATCCAGATAATTAAAGAGGGAATGATGTCTACAACGAGAAGCAAGCTTGGAGGTCTTTTAGTAAAGCCTGCATTAAAAGAGACATTGAAAACATTTGATGCGACAGAGTACGGCGGAGCGCCGCTTCTTGGTTTAAAGGGACTTGTTGTAAAGATTCATGGAAGTGCGAAGGCAAAGGAGACAAAGAAGGCAATCTTCCAGTGTGTTACATTCAAGGAACAGCGGATTAACGAGAAGATCGTAGCGCATCTTGCAGAAGAAATCGAACAGGCAAAAAAAGAAAAGGCAGGCGAACAGGAATGATTAAGGCAGAACGATTTAAAGGATTAGAAGAGAAGATAGGGTATTCTTTTACGAATAAACGGCTTTTGGCATTGGCGATGACACACAGCTCTTATGCGAATGAGCAGAGAGGACGCAGAAAGGCGAATAATGAGCGTTTGGAGTTTTTAGGGGATGCTGTTTTAGAAGTTACGATTTCCGATTATGTATTCAGGGAATATCCATCTTATAATGAAGGCCGTCTTACGAAGCTTCGTTCCAGTCTCGTTTGTGAGTATACATTAGCGATCTGTGCAAGAGACGTAGAACTTGGAAAGTATATCCTTTTAAGCAGGGGAGAAGATGCTACGGGAGGAAGAGAAAGGGATTCGATTCTTTCAGATGCATTTGAAGCATTGATCGGTGCGATTTATATAGATGGCGGTATGGATAAGGCGAGATTTTTTATTCATAATCACCTGTTAAAGGATGTAGAAGATAAATCGTTATTTTACGATGCGAAAACGATTTTGCAGGAAATGGTACAGGCGGGACCGGATTCTCGCTTACAGTATGTGCTTACAAGAGAAGCAGGGCCAGATCATGCCAAGGAGTTTACTGTTGAGACTAGAATTGGTGGCAAGACGTATGCAATCGGAAAAGGAAAAACGAAAAAAGGAGCGGAACAGATTGCCGCTTATCAGACCATACTACTGTTAAAAAAGCAGCGGGTGTAGCATGTATTTAAAGAGTATTGAAATTAATGGATTTAAATCCTTTGCCAATAAGATCGTTTTTGAATTTCCACAGGGAATTACAGGTATTGTAGGACCAAACGGAAGCGGTAAGAGTAATATTGGAGATGCTGTGCGCTGGGTTTTAGGAGAACAGAGTGCAAGACAGCTTCGTGGAGCGAAGATGGAAGATGTCATTTTCTCAGGAACGCAGAGCCGTAGACCGATGGGGTTTGCTTATGTAGCGATTACCTTTGAGAATGCGAATCGAATCATCCCTCTTGATTATGAAGAGGTTACGGTAGCAAGAAGGGTATATCGTTCCGGGGAGAGTGAATACCTGATTAATGGAAGTTCCTGTCGAAGAAAAGATATCGTAGAGTTATTTTATGATACCGGTATCGGTAAAGAAGGTTATTCAATCATCGGACAGGGTCAGGTTGAGAAAATCTTAAGTGGTAAGATCGAAGATAGTCGTGAGTTGTTTGATGAAGCAGCAGGTATCGCAAAGTATAAGAAGAATCGTACAGTTACGGAAAAGTCGCTAGAGCAGGAACGTCAGAACTTAGAGCGTGTCACAGATATTTTAGCAGAGCTTGAAAAGCAGGTTGGTCCGTTAGAACAGCAAAGTGCAAAAGCAAAAGAATATTTAAAGCTTCGTGATGAAGAAAAAGATATTGATACACACCTCTTTTTATATGATTATGAGCGTCTGAAAAAGGAACAGGAAGAAAATGAGAGGCAGTATACGATTGTTTCTGGCGATTTAGAAGAGACAAAGAAGACTTATGAAAAGATTAAAGAAAAGAATGGAAAGCTTCAGGAACAGACACAGGCAGTAACAGATAGTCTTGAGACAAAAGAATCTGAGAAAGAGGAACTTCGTCGAAAGAAAGAAGAAAAAGATAATGAGATTCTTATTCTTTCTCATAAAGCAGAATCCAATACGCTTCTGATTACGCATTATGAGGACTTAGAGAAACAAAGTCTGGAAGAAAAAGAGAAAAAGATCGAAGAAGTCGGACAGTTAAAGAAAACGATCACAGAAAAAGGACAAGAGATAGAACAGGGGCAGAAAGCCTTAGATGCTCTTGAGGAATCTATCGTTGTAAAAAGAAAAGAACAGGAGTCTTGTGAGAAAAGAATTTCCGGGGAGAATGATCGGCTCTTTTCCATTATGAACAGTAGCTCTGATACAAAAGAGAAACTCAGTCGGTATGCGGCAATGGAGGAACAGCTTGAGATTCGTAACGCAGAGTATAACAGCCGTTACATTTCTTTTAATTCAGAGTTAAAAGAATATAATGAAACAGCAGAAAAACTGCAAAAACAGCAGTCTGAGGCAGAACGAGTGTTTAAAGAGCAGGAAGAACGGTACCAAGAGCTTGAAGAGAAAGGAACGTCTCTTCAGAAGAAGGAGCAGAATTATCAGGATGAGATGGGAAACTTAAATCAGGAGTACCTTCGAACAAAGTCTCGTTATGAGACACTTGTCAATATTTCAGAAAGATACGATGGATATAATCAGTCGATTCGCCGTATTATGGAACAAAAAGGTGTAAATCCAGGCATAATCGGTGTTGTTGCTGATATTCTTGCTCTTCCGGAAAAGTATGAGACAGCGATTGAGATCGCTCTTGGAGGCGCTTTACAAAATATCGTTACGGAAGATAACGAAACAGCCAAAAAAATGATTCAGTTTTTAAAGAAGAATCGGTTTGGCCGAGCGACTTTTTTACCGCTTACGAATATCCGCCGAAGAAACAGTACGATTTCTCCGGCTGTTTTAGAGGATGAAGGTGTAATTGGAATTGCCAGCACGTTAGTACAGGTAGAAGAACGATTCCAGGCATTAGTAGAATCTTTACTTGGAAGAACGGTTGTTGTAGATACCATAGATCACGCACTGGCATTATCGAGAAAGAATAATTTCAGTCTTCGTCTGGTAACACTTGACGGGGAGTTACTTAATCCCGGTGGTGCGATCACAGGTGGAGCTTTCCGGCACTCCGGTAATCTGCTTGGGCGAAAGCGTGAGATCGAAGAATGTAAAGAGACGTTAAGAAAGGCAAAGGCTGCCTGGGAAGAAAGAAAGAGTTCTCTTGCAGATCTAAAAGAACGACAGCAGAAACTAGAAGAAGAGAAGCAACGGAAAAAGGCAATGCTTGATGAGGCATCCCTTGTTCTCCATGACCTGAATAATCAGATTCCGGATATGGAGAGGAAAAAGGAAGAGCTGAAAGAACGAATTGCTTCGTTAAAGGAAGAACATCGGGTTTTAAAAGAACAGATTGATGATATTCGTTCTCAAAAGGAAGCACTCTTAAAAGAGCAGGAAGATAACGAGCAGATTCATGAAAAGAATCATTCGGTTCTTGATTCACTGAAAGAAAAGCTTGCAGAGATAAAAAAAGAAGTTTCTGATGTAGAAACAGAAAAGAATGAACTTCGTCTTTCTCTTTCAAAAAAACGTCAGGAGCTTGCGTATCTGCAAAACGATCAGGAACGTATTGAAAAAGAAACAGAAAGTCTCCAGAGTTCTTTAGAAGAAAATAAAAAAGAAACGAGCCGTCTTACAGAAGAAAATATTTCTTATGAAAAAGAACAAAAGTTGTTGCAAACAGCGTTGCAGGAGATTACTATACAGATGGAGGATATTTCCGGTAAGCTTGAAGAGTTAAAACAGCAGCGTTCTACTGCTATGAAAAAGCAGAATCAGATTTTCCAGGAACTAGAAAGCGAGAATGATAAGCTGTTGATTCTTGAGAAAGAAGCTTCAAAGTTATCTTCCAGACAGGAGCGCATGAAAGAAGATTTAGAAAGTAAGATAGACTATATGTGGGAAAGTTATGAGCTTACTTACAATCAGGCGCTTACATTAAAGCATTATGAATTAAAAGCAGAGGATGCAGCGGAGCACCGCAGACAGAAAAAAGAACTGCAAAAACAGATCAAAGGCCTTGGAAATATTAATGTCAATGCGATTGAAGAGTATAAAGAAGTTGGCGAGCGATATGAATTTTTAAAGGGACAGTATGATGATATCAAAGAAGCGGAAGCAAAGCTTCTTACGATGATCGATGAACTGAATCTGGCAATGAAGGAACAGTTCACAAAGGAATTTGGAAGTATTCAGCAGATGTTTACTACTGTATTTCAGAATCTGTTCGAGGGAGGAACGGCTTCTCTTGAATTGATGGATACGGAAAATATTTTAGAGTGTGGTATCCGCATTATTGCACAGCCACCGGGAAAGAAACTGCAAAACATTATGCTTCTTTCTGGTGGGGAGAGGGCATTGACAGCGATTGCCTTACTTTTTGCGATTCAGAATTTAAAACCATCGCCGTTCTGTCTTCTTGATGAGATTGAGGCGGCTTTGGATGATGCGAATATCGTTCGTTTTTCCAAATATTTAAAGAAGTTATCGAAAGATACGCAGTTTATTGTGATCACGCACCGAAGAGGAACAATGAACGCGGCAGATGCCTTATATGGAATCACTATGCAGGAAAAGGGTATTTCTACGTTAATCTCTGTAGATTTGATCGATAAGGATCTGAATTAATTTCCAGTATTTTTTGCAGGTTATGAGAGGAGTAATTATGGGAGAAAAGAAGGGCTTTTTTAGCCGGTTAGTCAGTGGGCTGACAAAAACAAGAAAGAATATTGCATCAGGTCTTGATTCTATTTTTCATGGATTTTCTAAAATAGATGATGATTTCTATGAAGAATTAGAAGAAATTCTGATTATGGGAGACCTTGGAGTAGATACGACAATGAACATTATTGAAGATTTACAGGCAAGGGTGAAGGAGGAACACATTAAAGAACCGGCAGAGTGTCGTCAGCTTTTAATTGATATTATTAAAAAACAGATGGCAGTAGACGAGACAGCGTATGAATATGAAAACCGTACTTCCGTTGTTCTCGTGATCGGAGTAAATGGTGTAGGAAAGACAACAACGATCGGTAAGCTTGCCGCACAGTTAAAGTCACAGAATAAGAAAGTAATTATGGCGGCAGCAGATACTTTTCGTGCGGCAGCGATTGAGCAGCTTACGGAATGGTCTAACAGAGCTGGGGTAGATATTATCGCACAGCAGGAAGGTTCCGATCCGGCAGCGGTTATTTACGATGCTTGTCAGGCAGCAAAGTCAAGACATGCCGATATTCTCTTATGTGATACAGCGGGAAGACTGCATAATAAGAAGAATCTTATGAACGAGCTTTCTAAGATTCGGAGAGTCATTGAAAGAGAATTTCCAGAAGCCTATCTTGAGACATTAATTGTTCTTGACGGAACAACCGGTCAGAATGCTTTAGTACAGGCGAAACAGTTTAAAGAAGTATCGGATATTTCCGGTATTGTTCTTACAAAGCTTGATGGAACCGCAAAGGGTGGTATTGCTATTGCAATTCAGTCCGAACTTGGTATTCCAGTAAAATATATTGGAATCGGAGAAAAGATTGAAGATTTACAGAAGTTTGATGCAGATTCTTTTGTAAACGCACTTTTTGAAAAACCAGAGGAAGATGAATAAAAACAATTATTTTTATATAGATCATTGTTTAAGAGATATGACCGATACTGTTATAACATCATGGAGGGATACATAATTATGATGGAAAAATTATCATTAGATAAATTTGAAGAAGCTTATGAGAGAGTGCAGGAAGTTGTTTTACCTACCAATCTGGTGCAGAGTGATTTTTTCTCACAGATGACAGGAAATAAAGTTTATTTTAAACCGGAGAATCTTCAGCTTACCGGAGCGTATAAGATTCGCGGAGCTTACTATAAGATCAGTACATTAAGTGATGAAGAAAAGGCAAAGGGACTTATTACTGCTTCCGCAGGTAATCATGCACAAGGTGTTGCTTATGCAGCAAGAAAGTTTGGAGCGCCGGCCATCGTTGTTATGCCGACAACAACGCCTTTATTAAAGGTGAACCGTACAAAGGAACTTGGGGCAGAAGTCGTTCTCCATGGAAATGTTTATGACGAAGCATGTGAGAAAGCAAAAGAATTGGCAGCAGAGCATGGCTATACTTTTGTACATTCGTTTGATGATTTAGAAGTGGCAACCGGACAGGGTTCGATTGCCATGGAAATCGTAAAGGAACTTCCTACCGTAGATACGATTTTAGTACCAGTTGGTGGTGGCGGACTTTCTACAGGTGTTTCTACCCTTGCAAAAATGTTGAATCCAAAGATTAAAGTAATTGGAGTAGAACCGGCAGGGGCAAATTGTCTTCAGGAATCTTTAAAGGCAGGTCATCCGGTAACACTTGAAAATGTAAATACGATTGCAGACGGTACTGCAGTAAAGACACCGGGTGAGACGATTTTCCCATATCTTCAGGAGAATCTTGATGATGTCATCACGATTGCAGACGATGAACTGATCGTTGCTTTCCTGGATATCTTAGAAAACCATAAGATGCTTGTGGAGAATTCTGGACTGCTTACAGTTGCTGCATTAAAGCATTTAAAACCAGAAGGAAAGAAAGTGGTTTCGATTTTAAGTGGTGGAAATATGGATATTATCACTTTGGCTTCCGTTGTTCAAAACGGTCTGATCCAGCGTTCCAGAATCTTTACCGTTTCTGTTTTACTGCCGGATGTGCCGGGACAGCTTAACAAAGTATCGAAAGTAATTGCAGATGTGCAGGGTAACGTTATTAAACTTGAGCATAACCAGTTTGTCAGCGTAAATCGTAACAGCTCTGTAGAACTTACGATTACAATGGAAGCGTTTGGCCATGAACATAAACAAAAGATCATCGAAGCGTTACGTTCTGCTGGTTTTCAGCCAAAAGAAAGAACAACCAGAGGGGTATACCAATAAACGATAGATGAAAAAATAACATATCTTACAGCCTGTTTCATATATTATAGAAACAGGCTGTTTTTTTCTTTATACAGCTATTTTTGAGAGGAGCGCAGTTGTGAAAGAAAAAGTTGATCAGGAAGAATTGCTTCGGATTTTCCCCGGAAAATTAAGAAAAAGAATAGAAGAAAAGGTTTCCTTTGAAGAGGTAACAGAAATTCGTCTCCGGACAGGACTTCCGATTTCCATCGTGACGGCAGAAGAATCTTATTTTTTACAAAAACAAGAAGGATGTGGAGAAAGAGAAAAAGAAGAAAAACAAGAAGAATACTGGATTTTGTCACCGGAAGAACTAAAAATTATTTTTGAAAAGTTAAGCCAGTATTCTGTGTTTGCTTATAAAGAAGAAATCGGGGAAGGATATATTACGTTAAAAGGAGGACATCGGGCAGGTCTGTGTGGAAAATATTATTATGATGGTATAGAAAAACCACAGATAAAAAATATCTCTTCTATAAATCTTCGTGTGGCAAGAGAAGTGAAAAATTGTGCGTTGCCAATCGTTCCATGGTTATTTGAAGGAGAAGAATTTTGCCATACATTACTAATTTCTGCTCCGGGATGTGGAAAAACAACGTATTTACGAGATCTGATTCGTTTATTATCTGATGGCACAGGAAGTATTTCCGGGAAAAATGTATCCGTTGTCGATGAACGGAGCGAAATCGGAAACCGCACAAGGATGGGAGAAGGATTTTATCTGGGAAAACGGACTGATTTACTGGATCATTGTCCAAAAGCGGAAGGGATGTTAATGTTGCTTCGAACGATGACACCGGAAATTCTTGCGGCAGATGAAATTGGGGGAAAAGAGGATATGAAAGCATTAGCTTATGTGAGAAATTGCGGATGTAAACTTTTAATGACGATTCATGGCAGTTCTCTACAGGATTTATTTTTTCGGCCGGTAGTTGGAAAATATTTGAAACAATTTCCTTTTGAACGGTACATATATTTAGAAAAAGGAAAAAAAGCAGAGAGAAGGATTCGTATATATGCGAAACAAGGAGAGGAGTTGTTATGGCAAAATTATTAGGTGCATGTTTTATCCTTATGGCTTCCTATCTTTTTGGAGTAAAGATTATGGAGCGTGATGCAGAACATATCCGGCTTTTAGAAGAGGGGGAATTATTGTACAGAATTCTTGAATCGGAAATCCGAAATACAAGAACACCATTGCCCCTTTTATTTGGAGAATTGAGTGAACGTACCGACAGTCTCTGGCATAATTTTTTTTTGAACTTTCTCTTGCGTTATCTAAAAATATAGAGGAAAGCTTTTTTAATATTTATGAAAAAATATTAGAAAAAGTATGGAAAGAAAAATTATCCAAGGAAGAGCAAAGAATGTTTTTGAATGCAGGAAGGAATCTCCTTTCGGATGATATGTACTATCAGCAGGAAGAAATGAGACAGCTGTCTGTATTTTTAAATGAAAGGATTTGTCAAATGAAAAAAGAATATACCGGAAAAAAGAAAGTTGTCCTTGTTTTTTGTCTTTGTATGGGAACATTGGCAGTAATCTTACTTTTTTAAAATCGATGTACTCCGGGAGTCATTTCTTCCTTTGATTTTGTGAGTACACAGAAAGAAAAGGAGAAAACTATGACGATTGAATTGATTTTTAAAATAGCTGCGGTCGGAATTCTTGTAACGATACTGGGACAGGTTTTGAAACATTCCGGCAGAGAAGAACAGGCATTTCTTGTATCACTGGCAGGACTTTTTATAGTGATCTCATGGATCATACCATGCATCAGCGAACTTTTTTCTGAAATATACAGTCTGTTTGAGTTGTAAAGGAGTGAGATGACATGCTTGTTTTTAAAATCGTGTTAATCGGTATCGCAGGGGCGATTCTTGTGATGATTACAAAGCAATTCAAGCCAGAATACAGTATTCCTGTACTTTTAGGAATCTGTCTTTTTCTGATAGGGTATCTGACAACTGGATTAGAGGAAGTTTTAAAATTTGTGCAGAGTTTACAAAAAGAAATACCGATAAATAATATGTACATAAAAATATTATTTAAATTGCTGGCGATTGCATATATCTGTCAGATTGCTTCAAATATATGTGAAGATCTGGGGTACCGTTCTATTTCCTTTCAGATAGAAACGATAGGGAAAGTATCGATCTTACTGTTAAGTATTCCAATTATCCAATCATTACTAGAGACTGTAGAATATCTCCTAGTATCTTCTTAAGTAGTTAAAAAACAAGGAAAGCAAAAGAAGAAAGGCAGGTGAGCATTTGGAAAGAAGAAGTGTCTATAAAAGTTTTCAAATTGTCGGAATTCTTTTTTTTATCCTGTTTTTCACCAGCATTTCGGTCCTTACTCTTCAGGCACAGACAACCCAGAAAGAAGAGGAAATTGATATTACCGCCCTTTCAAGAAAAATCGAGCAGCTTGACGAGAGGGACTATCCGGACTTTACTTCAATTTTTCAAAAGCTTGTTTCCATGCGGTTTACAGAGGCGGCACAAGAAATAGGACAGTGGATGACGGGAGCAGTATTGCAGGAGATTTTCTCATCAAAGATATTCATCGGGGAACTGGCAGGAATTCTTTTGTTTGCTTCTGTATTTTCGAATATTTCATCCGCGTTTCAGTCTTATGGCGTATCCGACAGTGGATTTTTAATTTCTTATTTTCTTGTCTTTTCGATAATTTTTACAAATTTTACAGTTATGATAGCGATGTTTAAAGACACCGTTGTTTTGCTTTCTTCTTTTTTAAAAGTATTGCTGCCGGTATATACCCTGGCAGTCTCCCTTTCAGGGAATCTTTCTACAGGCATTGTATTTTATGAATACTTTATGATCGTAGTGCTTTTTTTAAACTGGATATTTTTAAATGTATTTCTTCCGTTGCTTCAATACTATTTTCTATTAGAATTAATCAGCCATTTCTCTCAAAAACAGAATATTTCAAAATTGTGTGAGGGATTATATTTTCTTTTAGCAAAAGGAATACAAGTCATATTTTTTCTTCTTTTTGGATTTCACTTACTAGAAACAATGATAGCACCGTCTTTTGATGGCGCGAAAAACAGTATACTTAATAAAATGATCGGATTGATTCCGGGAGCAGGCTCTATCGTTCAAAGTGTGGCAGGCACAGCGATCGGTTCTTCTCTTGTTATAAAAAATGCAGTAGGAGCGGCAGGAATCTTGTTTTTGCTTATTATTTTATTGCTGCCGCTCGTAAAATTATTCATCTATATTTTCTTATACTTCCTGTTATCTGTTGTACTTGAACCGATAGCAGATGAGCGATTTATATTATGTATTAATGCGGCAGTGAAGTGTGGAACATTAATGATAAAAGTCTTATGCATGTCTTCTGTGTTGTTTATTGTTGTGATTGCACTTACTTCCCTGACAACGAATTATACAGGGTAATGCCGAAGCGGGTAAGAAAATAAAAAGCAAAAAAGAGAGAAATAAGAAGTAAAAAAAGAAGTGAAAAAGAAAAAAATAGGAGAAGAAATAGGAGAAAGTGGAAACATGGAGTATATAAAGAGCTGGTTAAAAATAATTTTATATATGAATATCCTGTTGCTGCTCTGTGATAACCTGATGCAAAAAACTGCTTATGAAAAATATTATCGTTTTTTCTCAGGCTTTTTATTAGTGTTGTGCTTATTAAAACCTGTCATAGATTTCGCTGGCACAGAGCCGTATTTTTATGCTTCCTTTTTACAAAAAGAATGGCAAAGTGAACGGAACCGGATGAAATATTCTAAAGAATTGAGTGAAGTAGAAGCAGTTGTACAAAAGGAATGTGAGGCGGCTTACAAAAAGCAGATTGAAGAGGTGGCGGAGCAGTATGGGATTTCAGTAAAAAAAGTAACATTTCGCTGGGACAGTGCGAAAGAACATATCAAAAAATTAGAGATAGAAGGTAGTTTGAAAACTTTACAAAATGAAAAATATAAAAAATCTGAGAAACAGATTGGGTCTGTACAGACAGAAACTGTAGAAAAAATCAAAAAAATAATGATGCAGTTATATAATCTTAAAAAGTCTGATATTCAGATAGAGGTGGAATAGAGATAGAATAGGGATGGAATAGAGGTGGAATAAATATGGGAGAGAAAGTACCGAAAAAAATGAATTTAAAAGAAATAGGAATAGAAAAAATCATTTTAATAGCGATTGCCGGAATTATCTTATTGCTGGCAAATTTTTCTGAATGGAAAAATGCAATTTCTGAAAAAACAGAAAAAAAAGAAGAAAAGACGGTACAGACAGATCAAAATGATGCATATGTGAGTGCCCTTGAAAATAAATTAGTACATATCCTTGAAAATGTGGATGGTGTAGGAAGAGTGGAAGTAATGATTACTTTAAAATCTTCAAAAGAGTCTGTTTTAAATAAAGATCTGTCGGAAGAGAGGCAGACGGAACAGGAAAAAAACAGTGATACGCAAAAAACAAATAAAAACGAGAAAAGGCAGGAAGAGACGATTCTTTCGGACAGTGTGGGGAATTCTGCTCCCTATGTTGTAAAGGAACTGGAACCGGAAATCGCGGGAATTATCATTTCCTGTGAAGGGGCGGAAAATAAAGTGGTAGCAGCATCGGTTCTTGAGGCAGCGCAGGTGCTGTTTGGGGTTTCAGCAAATCATATCAAAGTGTTAAAAATGGAGGGTGCAAAATGAAAAAAGTATTTCAAAAAAATCAAATTGCCATTACGGCGTTAGCGATTATGATTGCGGTAGCAGGCTATCTGAATTTTACAGAGCAAAATGCATCAAAAGACGGGGATCAAAAGTCTGGAAGTTCGGTGGAAACGATTGATACTATGGATATTTCAGATGGGGATTCTCTTATAAAAGAAAAAGCAGAAAGTTCCCAAAACGCAGCGGAGAAAAATTCAGATGAAGTATCAGAAGAATCACAGACTGCCGGCAGTACAGAAACAATAGGAGGAGCAGTTCTTACACAGGCACAGGTCAGTGAGTATGTGGCAGGAGCAAGAATGGAAAGAGAGCAGACCCATTCAAAAACAAAAGAATCACTTAATGAGATTATCAATAGTGATTCTGTAGGTGAAAGCGCCAAAAAAGAAGCAGTAGATAAATTGGCAGAACTTGCAGATATCATGGAAAAAGAAGCAGCAACAGAACAGCTTTTGGCCTCAAAAGGATTTGAGAATGCGGTAGTATCTATTGGAGCTGACAGTGTGGATGTTGTTCTTAATTATGAAGAACTTTCTTCTGCAGATCGCGCGCAGATTGAGGATATTGTAACAAGAAAAACAGGGTACAGTGTCAGTCAGCTGATCATCAGCAAAATGCAGACTACAGAAAGTTAAAAGATTTCTGTTGCAAAAACAGGGATGTCTGTTATAATTATAGAATAAATCGATATAAAATTGTTTACATTTTATTAAGAGACTTTCCATGTGTTTTTTATGCACATGGAAGGTGCTTTTCTATGAGCTGTAGACAAAAGGAGGTTTCCATGGGAAAAGAAAAAGATACAAAGATAAATCATACGGTTTATAACATAGAAGATGTTGGACAGGTTCAGATCGCAGATGAGGTTGTTGCAGTAATCGCCGGTCTGGCGGCAACAGAAACAGATGGAGTTGCCAAGATGTCCGGGAATATTACGAATGAGATTGTTAGTAAGCTTGGAATGAAGAAGCTGTCTAAAGGCGTGAAAGTTACGATCACAGGAACACAGGTAGATGTTACTCTGAATCTTGTACTGAATTATGGTGTGAGCATTCCGAAGACTTCTCAGGAAGTACAGGATAAAGTAAAGAGTGCCATCGAAACGATGACAGGACTTACGGTTTCTGAAGTGAATATCCGTATAGCCGGAATCCAGATGGATTATGAATAGACTGACTACAAGAATACACTGAAGATAACGGAGGTT
Source organism: Anaerobutyricum soehngenii (assembly GCF_009697165.1). NCBI lineage: Bacteria > Bacillati > Bacillota > Clostridia > Lachnospirales > Lachnospiraceae > Anaerobutyricum > Anaerobutyricum soehngenii. Next base: position 23,872 of record NZ_VULP01000020.1, read on the forward strand.
TGACACATGAAGATGTCCAGAAGAAAGGTAAGAGAAACTATTTTTCTTTTACTGTTTCGTATAGAATTTAATACACAGGAAGAATTGCAGGAGCAGATGAAGTGGTATTTTGAAGAAAGACCGGATGTAGAAGCGAAAGATCAGCTCTATATCGAGACAAAGATCGGAAGCATTTTAAAGCGTCTGCCGGAGATTGATGACAAGATTCATTCTATTTGTGAAGGCTGGAGACTCGAACGACTTGGAAAGCCGGAGCTGGCTATCCTGCGTCTTGCAGTATATGAGATTACAAATGATGCGAATATTCCTACGGGAGTTGCCATCAATGAGGCCGTAGAGCTTGCGAAGATTTATTGCAGTGAGGAAGCTCCCCGCTTTATAAATGGAGTTCTTGCGAAGCTGGCATAGCGAATAATTCGTGACCTGTACCTGGATAATTGAAAAAGAATGAGGCGGCAGGAAGAATTCTCTGCCGCTTTTTTACTTTTACGAAGAACGGTGTTCCGGTAATATAAAAAACGCTCTGCGAGAATGGAAACTGCGGAGTACATTGAGGTGGTTTATATTAATGAAGCATATTTTTTCTGTAACACAGATCAATTCTTATATTCATCGTATTTTTGAAAGTGACTATGCACTGAAGAAGATTTATTTAAAGGGAGAAGTTTCAAACTGTAAGTATCATTCGTCCGGGCATATTTATTTTACTTTAAAAGATGAAAAGAGTACACTGCGCTGTGTTATGTTTTCCTCTGACCGGTTTAAAGGACTTGCTTTTCATCTGGAGGATGGGCAGCTGATTGAGGCTTGCGGAAATATTTCGGTGTATGAACAGGCAGGTACCTATCAGTTATATGTCCGAAAGATCGAACTGGCAGGAGCGGGGGAATTGTATGTCCGCTATGAAAGACTCAAGCAGGAGCTTGCCGAAAAAGGTTATTTTGATTTTGAAAGAAAGAAACCTTTACCTGCTTACCCGGAAAAGATTGGAATTGTTACGGCGCTTACCGGAGCGGCAATCGAAGATATCAGGAGTATTGCAAGAAGAAGGAATCAGACGGTACAGCTTTACCTTTATCCGGCAAAAGTGCAGGGAGAAGGAGCATCGGCAGAGATTGCGAGAGGAATACGATATTTTGATAAAGCTGGTGTAGATATTATTATTATTGGCCGCGGCGGTGGTTCGATAGAAGATTTGTGGGCATTTAATGAGATGCCGGTGGCGGATGCGATTTATGAGGCAGATACGCCGATCATATCAGGAACTGGTCATGAAGTTGATATGACGATTGCAGACTATTGTGCGGATGTTCGTGCAGCAACCCCTTCTGCAGCCTGTGAACTTGCGATTCCGGATATGCAGTCTATTTTTACAAAGCTTTCAAATTATCGTGAGGCATTGGATATGCAGGCAGAACAAAGGTGTGCGCAGTTACGGCAGCAGATGATTCTGTTACAAAGACAGCTTGAAGCAGGAAGACCGGACAGAAAGCTTTTAAAACATAAATTGCTCTATGAGCGCTTGGAGAATCGTTTATCACAGGCCATAAAAGAAAAGTACAGGAGTCGTCAGCAGATGTTTTCAAGATACGTAGATCAGCTTTCCGGGCTTGCTCCAACGAATCGATTAAAGGGAGGCTATGCATTTGCACAGACAAAAGATGGCCGGCCGGTTGCTTCCATAGAACAGCTGGAGAAAGAAGTTCCTTTTTTCCTTACCTTTTCAGATGGAGAGGCAGAAGTAATACCGGTTCATCTGAAGAAGAATAAAAAGTAAAGAGGTTGAAATATGGCAAAAGCGAAGTTTTCAATAGAAGAAGCCTTTGAACAGTTAGAACACATTATTGAGCAGCTTTCCGAAGAGGAAGTCAGCTTAGCAGATTCGATGGACCTTTATAAAAAAGGAGTAAAGCTTTTAGATAAGTGTTCGCAGACATTAGATAAAACACAAAAAGAGATAATTATCTTACAGGAGGGACAAAATGAAGCCATCCATAAAGGAACAGCTTCCGAAGAAGATTGAACAGATTGAAAATATGATCTATCCGTTTCTTCCGGAAGAAAAAGGATTGCAAAAGACAGTATTAACTGCAATGAATTATAGTGTAAAGGCAGGAGGAAAGCGTCTCCGTCCGATGCTTATGCTGGAAACTTACAGGATGTTTGGAGGGGAAGACCTTAGCGTAATAGAACCCTTTATGGCTGCAATCGAGATGATTCATACGTATTCCCTGATTCATGATGATCTTCCGGCGCTTGATAATGATGATCTTCGAAGAGGTCTTCCGACAGCTCACGTAAAGTTTGGAGAAGCGATGGCGATTCTTGCCGGAGATGCCTTATTAAATTATGCATTTGAAACGGCATCAAAGGCATTTTGTGGGGACGCACAGGATATAACGACAGCAAAAGCAATGCAGATTCTGGCGAAAAAGCCAGGAATTTACGGTATGATCGGTGGTCAGACAGTGGATGTGGAAGAAGAGAATAAGGAAATAAGTTTTGATACGTTGATGTACATCCACAACAATAAAACAGCAGCCCTGATCGAGTGTGCAATGATGATCGGAGCGGTATTAGCCGGAGCATCAGAGGTTGAAGTAGCAATCATAGAAAAGATTGCAAATAAAGTTGGGATTGCTTTTCAGATAGAAGATGATATTCTTGATGTAGTGAGTACAAGTGAGACATTAGGAAAACCAGCAGGGAGCGATGAAAAGAACGGAAAGAATACATATGTACTTTTTCGTGGCTTAGAACAGTCCAGAGAAGATGCGAAGCAGTATACAGAGGAAGCATTACAGCTTTTTGATGCTTTAGAATATAAGAATGACTTTTTACGAGAACTGCTATTATACTTAGTTGGAAGAAAGAATTAAAAATATGTACTCTCGGAGGATGCGTAATGGGACGTTTATTAAATCAGATAAAAGAACCAAATGATATTAAAAGGATTTCTCCTAAGCTCTACCCGGTTTTGGCAGAGGAAATCAGAGATTTTCTTTTGAATAATGTAAGTCAGACAGGCGGACATCTTGCTTCGAATCTGGGAGCAGTAGAGATTACGATGGCGCTGCATATCTGCCTTCGTTTTCCGGAGGATAAAGTTGTATATGATGTGGGACATCAGTCTTACGTTCATAAAATATTAACAGGGAGAAAAGACGAATTTTCAACATTGCGGCAAAAGGATGGACTTTGTGGCTTTCCTAAAAGAAGTGAAAGTGAATGTGATGTGTTTGGAACAGGTCACAGTTCTACATCGATTTCTGCAGCACTTGGTTTGGCAGTGGCAAGGGACCTCGAACAAAAAGATAATACCGTTGTAGCAGTGATCGGGGATGGCGCGTTATCTGGTGGAATGGCGTATGAAGCGTTAAATAATTTATCTATTCTCCGAAAAGAAAAAAAGAATATGATTATTATCTTAAATGATAATAAGATGTCTATTTCAGAAAATGTCGGCGGGATGAGCCGTTATTTAAATGATCTGCGATCCAGAAAGAGTTACAGTGAATTTAAAGAGAATGTAGAAAGTGCACTGAACAATATTCCGGGAGTAGGAAAGAGCGTAGCCAGAACGTTAAAGAAGTCCAAAGATTCCATTAAGCAGTTATTTATTCCGGGAATGTTGTTTGAAAATATGGGAATCACTTACTACGGACTTGTAAACGGGCACGATATTTATGAACTGATCCATGCGATTAACCGGGCGAAGCAGCATGAGGGACCGGTATTGATTCACGCGATTACCAGAAAGGGAATGGGCTATAAGAATGCCGAAAAGAATCCGGAAAAGTTTCATGGAATCGGACCATTTGACAGACAAAGCGGAGAGCTTTTAGCAAAGAAAACGAAGAAGACATATACAGATGTGTTTGCGGATAGTCTGGTTGCCTTAGCAAAAAATAATAAAAAGATTGTAGCAATTACTGCCGCTATGCCATCCGGAACTGGATTGAAAAGTTTTAAAAAATATTATCCGAAACGGTTTTTTGATGTAGGTATCGCAGAAGAACATGCTGTTACCTTTGCCGCAGGTCTTGCGGCACAGGGAATGCATCCGGTATTTGCTGTATATTCTTCTTTTTTACAAAGAGGATATGACCAGATTCTCCATGATGTGTGTATACAGAAGTTACCAGTGTTTTTCTGTATTGATCGTTCCGGTCTTGTAGGGGCAGATGGAGAAACACATCAGGGTATTTTTGATATTTCCTATCTTAGCCATATTCCGAACATGGTACTTATGGCTCCTAAAAATGGCAGGGAAATGCCGGGGATGATGAAGTTTGCTTTAGAACATAACGGACCAATTGCTATGAAGTATCCAAGGGGAAGTGTGTATGAGGGACTTTCTGAATACAACGCTCCTGTAGAACTTGGAAAAAGTGAAGTTATTCATGAAGGACAGGATGTCGTGATCTTATCTGTTGGAAGTATCATGGAAGAGTGTGAAAAGGCAGTACAGCATCTTCAGGAAAAAGGATATAATCCGGGTCTTGTCAATGTTCGTTTTATTCGGCCAATGGACGAAGACTTATTACGAGAGCTTGCGGCAAAGTATCCGCTTATTGTTACCGTAGAGGAGAATGAATTAATTGGAGGATATGGTCAGATGGTTTCTGCCTTCCTTCATAAAAATAAATATCATAATGATCTGCTGTCACTGGGAATATCAGATTATTTTGTGCGTCATGCCACTGTGGCACAGCAAAGAGAACAGGCCGGAATCGATGCCGATTCCATCGTAAAGTCAATAATAGATAGGATGAATTAAGATGAAACAGCGTTTGGATATATTATTAGTAGAACAGGGATTAGCTGCATCCAGAGAAAAAGCAAAAGCAATGATCATGTCGGGAGTTGTTTTTGTAAATGGTCAAAGAGAAGATAAAGCAGGAAGTACTTTTGATGAAAAGGCAGCAGCAACGATCGAAATCCATGGCTCCACATTAAGATACGTGAGTCGTGGAGGATTAAAACTGGAGAAAGCCGTAGAACAGTTTGGATTTTCTTTAAAAGATAAAGTGTGCATGGATGTTGGCGCTTCTACCGGAGGATTTACGGATTGCATGCTGCAAAACGGAGCAGCAAAAGTATTTTCTGTAGATGTAGGAAGAGGACAGCTTGACTGGAAGTTACGGAATGATGAACGTGTTGTCTGTATGGAAAAGACGAATATGCGTTATGTGAAGCCGGAGGATATCGGAGAGCTGGTCGATTTTATTTCTATTGACGTTTCCTTTATCTCACTTACAAAGATTTTGCCACCGGTAAAGGCATGTCTGAAAGAAGGAGGACAGGTTGTCTGCCTCATCAAACCACAGTTTGAAGCAGGCAGGGAGAAGGTTGGTAAAAAAGGTGTCGTAAGAGACCGGGCCGTTCATGAAGATGTAATAAAACAGATTATGGATTTTGCTGCGGCACTTGGGTTTTCTTTGTTGCATCTTGACTATTCTCCGATCAAAGGACCGGAGGGCAACATAGAGTATTTATTGCATTTATTAAACAGACCGGAGGAAAGCCAGATTGATGAGAAGACGATACCGGATGTCGTTACCGCATCCCACCAGTCTCTTTCTCATCGTGATGCGGCAAAATAGACACCATGAATAATTTTTTTATTATTGCAAATAAGCAAAAAGATATTAATCTTGAAATTACAGAACAGATCAGACATCATATTTCAAGATTAGGTGCAGTATGTAATATCTATGACCAATATGACAGAGATGTCTCTTCAATTGATATACCAGAAGGAACACAGTGTATTTTAGTAATCGGAGGGGATGGAACTATTCTTGCGGCAGCAAGGATGCTGGTTGGAAGTAATATTCCGTTACTGGGAATTAATCTTGGAACACTTGGATTTCTTGCAGATGTGAACCTTGCAGATTTGTCAAAGACTCTGGATTTACTGCTCCAGGACCAGTACCAGGTAGAAAATCGCATTATGCTCACTGCAGAGGTGTATAAACAGGGAGAAAAAGCAGCAACATATATTGCATTAAATGACTTTAACATTAATCGCTTTGGAGCATCCAGAGTTATTGGATTAAAGGTAGGCATCAATGGTTCAGTCATTGACCGTTATCGTGCAGATGGAGTGATCGTTTGTACTCCAACCGGTTCTACCGGATATAATTTATCCGCCGGTGGTCCGATCATCAATCCGACCTGTAAAAACTTTGTGATCACTCCAATCTGTCCGCATTCCCTGACCGCACGAAGTATCGTCCTCGCAAAGGAAGATATTGTAACAGTGGAAGTAGAACAGATCAGAAGTAACATCAAGGAAGAGGCAATCATTTCTTTTGATGGAAGAGAGGGTCTTTCTCTATTTCCTGGGGATCAGGTGAAAATATATAAATCGCAGGAGGTAACTCCGTTTATTAAAGCAACGGAAGTCAGCTTTGTACAGATTTTGAAGGAGAAGCTTTTATAACAGAAGTGGAGATAATAAATGAAGGGAAAACGACAGGAAAAAATACTGGAGATTATCCGGACAAATGATATAGAAACACAGGAAGAACTGACGAAAAAATTGTCAGAAGCAGGATTTTCTTCTACGCAGGGAACCGTTTCGAGAGATATCCGCGAATTAAAACTTACCAAGGTTACCGGTGCAAATGGAAGACAGAAATATGCACCGATTCAAGCAGAGGATATTCATGTTTCTAGTAAGTATAAAAGAGTATTGTCAGAAGGAATCCTTCACATGGACAATGCGGAAAATATTTTAGTACTGAAAACTGTTCCAGGCATGGCGATGGCATGTGCGGCGGCAATAGATTCTATTTCTCTTCATGGAGTGCTGGGGTGTATTGCCGGAGACGACACGATCATGTGTGTGGTGAAAGAAACTTCTATGGTGGAAGAAGTCATGAAGGAAATTGACACAATTATGAAAGGACATCGTTAACATCGGAGGTTGCTATGCTCATAAATTTACACGTTAAAAATCTGGCACTTATCGAGGAAACAGAAGTAGATTTTACAGATCATCTGAATATACTTACCGGAGAAACCGGTGCAGGTAAATCAATCCTGATCGGGTCGATTCAATCTGCACTTGGTGCAAAGATTCCAAAGGATATGATAAGAAATGGCTGTGATAGTGCATTAATTGAACTGATCTTTCATACGAAGAGCGAGGCTGTACGAAAAAAGATGGAAGAATTTGAAATTCCATTTGAAGATGGTGAGATTATCATATCAAGAAGAATTACCAATCATCGTGTGATTAATAAAGTAAATGATATCAGTGTAACAATCGGAAGATTAAAAGAGCTTTCACCGCTTCTTCTTGATCTTAGCGGGCAGCATGAAAATCAGCTTCTTTTAAAACCGCAGAATCATTTAAAGATCATTGACAGTTACCACAGGAATCTGATTACGCCAATAAAGGAAAAAACAGCATCTCTTTATCATGAATACCAGGAACTTAGGCAAACGCTTTCTGAACAGAATATGGGAGAAGAGCAGAGAATCCGGGAGATGGAGTTTTTAAAATATGAGATTCAGGAGATTGAAGAGGCCAATTTACAGTCAGGAGAGGATGAGACATTAGAAGCGCAATATCAGAAAGTGTCTCATGCGAGAGAAATTCTTTCTGATTGTTCAGCAGTACATGAAATGACAGCAGGACAAAGTGGCTGCGCAGGAGATTTAATTGGTTCAGCAGTACAAAAGTTATATACGGTAGAAAGCATGGATGCCGGGGCGAAGGGACTAACGGAACAGCTGCAAACGATAGATTCATTGCTTAATGATTTTAACAGAGAGCTGTCCGGATATATAGATTCTATGGAGTTTGATGGAGAGCAGTTTGCTGAACTGGAAGATCGGTTAAATCTTATTAATCATTTAAAAGCAAAGTATGGAGATTCCATAGAAAAAATACAAAAATATCATGATGACAGCGTTGAAAAATATGAAAAACTTTCCAATTATGAAGAGTATATTTCCAAGATAAAAAGGGAATTATCTAAAGTGAGAGAAAAGCTGGATATACAGTGTGATAAACTGACTTCTTTGCGAAAAGATGCGGCAATTCCTTTAACGCAGTTGATTAAAGAAGCGCTGCGCGATCTTAATTTTTTAGATGTGGAATTTGAAATTGCCTTTGAGCAGTCAGCACAGTACTCTCCTCATGGAAGAGATACGGTTTGTTTTATGATTTCTACGAATCCTGGCCAGGCAGTCAGACCGTTGCATGAAATCGCATCTGGAGGTGAACTTTCCCGAATCATGCTGGCAATTAAGTCGATTCTTGCAGATGAAGAGGGAATAGAAACATTGATTTTTGATGAAATTGATACCGGAATCAGCGGACGAACAGCGCAGAAAGTTTCGGAAAGGCTTGCCTGCATCGCGAAAAAGAGACAGGTAATCGCTATTACGCATCTGCCTCAGATTGCGGCAATGGCAGATGCACATTATCTTATCGAAAAAACAAGTGATTCTAATTCTACGATCAGTAATATTTATTTACTTACCGAAGAAGAATCTATAAAAGAACTTGCCAGAATGCTTGGTGGTGTTCGTATTACAGATGCCGTTTTACAGAATGCAAGGGAAATGCGTACCCTGGCAAAACAGTAAAATATGTCTGTTTGAAACAGCAGTATGCCTGCCATACTAAGTGAAAACTTAGATATGGGGGCATTTTTTATGAGGAAAAATTTAAAAGGGTTCTATATTGTCTTGTTGGTTTTCATCTTGTCAGTCATAGGAAAGTACGGGTCTTATCTGCAATCAGAAGATGTATTTTCTACGCAGATACAAAGGCAGAACAAAAAGTTATCCCAGAAGGAGAAGAATACAAAGGTTTATGCGTCAGGTGTTCCGATTGGTATTTATGTAAAGACAGAAGGAATTCTTGTTCTGGGACTACAGCAGGTAGAATGTCAGAATGGAAAATCTGTTTGTCCGGCCGCCTGTAAAATAAAAGCAGGAGACTATATTCTTACTTTAAATGGACAGAAAATCACGACAAAACAGCAATTTATACATTTATTACAAAAAAATAGGGAAAAAGAAATTGTTTTAACCATTAAAAGAAAAAATAAAATAATAAAAATAAAAATAAAACCAGTGTATTCAGGTAAAAATAATTGTTATCAGATTGGGGTATGGATAAGGAATGATACACAGGGGATAGGAACGATTACTTTTATCAGAGAAGATGGAACTTTTGCGGCGCTTGGGCATGGAATTAGTGATGGAGATATCGGAGTGCAGTTTCTGATAGAAGGAGGAAGTGCTTACCGGGCCGATATCGCCTCTATCCTAAAAGGAAAGGCAGGTAAGCCGGGTGAAGTAATTGGAACGATCAATTATGTGCCGCAAAATTATCTGGGAGAAATATATGCGAATACAACAGGCGGTATATTTGGAAAAATGATAAAAAATAAAAAAGAATTTTGTGTGGGTGAAAAACTTCCTGTCGCAAAAAAATCAGAAATACAGACAGGAAGAGCATATTTAAGAAGCAGTATCAGTGGAAAAAGTAAAGAGTATTCCATAGAAATAGAAAAAATCTTTCTTCATGAAAAAGATTCTTTAAAAACTCTAAAGATAAAAGTGACCGATCCGGAACTGATCGCACTCACCGGTGGAATCATACAGGGACTCAGTGGCAGTCCTATTTTACAAAATGGAAAGTTAGTTGGAGCAGTGACCCATGTTTTAATTGATAATCCTAAAATGGGTTATGGTATATTTGCAGAAAGTATGCTAGAATAAAAAACAGGATTTGGCGATGACAGATATTGCAAAAATAAGGACAGGTAAGGTAAAAGGAACGATGAACAGTAACAATTTAAGTGATTATTATTATAACCATTCTTTTATGGAAAGGCTTCGGAAGCGACTTCCGGAAATTCTTCCGAACACATATTGCATAGTAGCAATTGATATTGAACATTTCCGCCTTTTTAATAAATTGTATGGGAGAAGTTCAGGGGATGAAGTCATTCGTTATATTTATACCTGTCTGAAACAAAGTGCGTTAGAATATGACGGAATTGATGCGTATTTAGGTGGAGATAATTTTGTAGCTTTTTTGCCGGATGATGATGAAGTACTTAATCGTATCCGTCAGAAGATTGTAAAGAAGCTTAGTAAGTGGAATAACACATCTGCCTTTTTCCCTCTGTTTGGCGTATATACAATAAAAGATACTACGGTTTTGCCGGAATTGATGTATGATCATGCAATGCTTGCGTTGTCTTATGCCGAAGAAGATTATAAGTGGCATATTTGTCGATATACGATAGAAATGGAATCCAGCTTAGAAGAAGAAGTTTATCTTTTAGCAGCAATCGAAGAAGGGTTAGAAAAAGAAGAATTTACTTTTTTTGCGCAGCCACAATGCAATATTGCAACCGGACAGATTGTAGGAGCGGAGGCCTTAGTACGTTGGCAAAAGCCAGATGGAGAAGTTCTTTTACCGGGAGGATTTATCCCTGTATTAGAAAAGAATAAGATGATAGATCAATTAGATCGTTATGTCTGGGAGAAAGTTTGTCAGTGGCTGAAAGGCTGGATAGACCAGGGATATTCTCCTGTTCCGATTTCTATTAATGTATCTCGTATCGATATATTTGAAATGGATGTTCCAAAGTATATTTTTTCCTTGCTTGAGAAGTATCAGATTCCAGAATATCTCATTAAGATTGAGATTACGGAAAGTGCCTATACAGAGAATAATAACAGAATATCACATGCAGTAAATACTCTTCGAAACAGAGGGCTGGTTGTTATGATGGATGATTTTGGCTGTGGCTATTCTTCTTTAAATATGTTAAAGAATATACCAGTGGATGTGTTGAAGCTGGATATGCGCTTTTTGCAATTTAAGGAAGAGGAGAAACAAAAAAGTGCTAATATTCTGGAAGCAATCGTAAACATGGCTGGGCTTTTACATCTTCCGATTGTTGTGGAAGGGGTAGAGAATGAAAGTCAGGAGAAGTTCGTACAGAAATTAGGTTGTCGCTATATACAGGGTTTTTATTATTATAAACCACTGCCAATTAAGAAGTTTGAAGAATTATTAAGAGATAAAAGACAGATTGATACCCAGGGGCTTGTTTACAAACAGGTTGAACCGATGCATATTCGTGAGTTTATAGACACGAATTTTGTCAGTGACAGTATGTTAAATAATGTGTTAGGACCGGTAGTTTTTTTTGAAGTATTGGGTGGAGATATTAAAGTTATCCGCGTAAACGAACAATATTTCCGAATGATCGGAGAACAGCATTTTGAGGAAGATATTCAAAGAGAATTCTTAAAGAGAATACCGGAAGAGGAACGATGTGCGTTCCACCGAATGATAGAAAAAGCATTTGAAAATCCGGTGCTTGGTGCGGATGGAATGATTCATCTTTTACGTGAAGGAGAGCAAAAGATGTCTGTATATACCAAAGTATTTTATCTGAGAGAACGAGAAGGATACCGGCAGTACTACTGCTCTTTGATGGATATAAGCAGAGTAATCTAAAAATACAAAATAGAAAGTAAAAAGGAATAGTATCAATCGATAGCAGATCGTAGATACCATTCCTTTTTTAATGTTGATATTCAATTATTCTATGTTCGTCTTTACATGTTTTTTGATTGCTTCAAAGCTTTCTTTACTGATAATATGTTCTATCTTGCAGGCATCCTTTTCTGCAATTTCTGCGGAAACACCTAATTTCTCCAAACAGGATGTAAGTATCCGATGTCGTTCATAGATCATATCAGCAATTGCCTTTCCGGATTCTGTAAGATAGATATATCCGGCATCTGTTACTGTGATGTGATTCTTCTCACGAAGATTCTTCATAGCAATACTTACACTCGATTTTTTAAAGTCAAGCTCATTGGCAATATCAACGGAACGAACAACAGGAAGTTTTTTGCTGAGAACTAAAATCGTTTCTAAATAGTTTTCAGCGGATTCGTTGTATTTTTCCTTCAATATAATCACCTCAATAAATATATAAATTCAATTGATAATATCATAACATATTGAAAGCAATTTTTCAAATAAAGCTGATGAAAAAATTTATCTATCTCTTTAAAAAGACGAAAGAAGATGTTAAACTGTAACGGGGCATTCTTGAATTTAACAGAAAGGACGGAAAGAAGAATTTTTATGAAGAAATTATTATACTTTATGAAAGACTATAAAAAGGAAAGTGTTCTGGCTCCTTTATTTAAAATGCTAGAAGCCTTTTTTGAATTATTTGTACCTTTAGTTGTTGCTTCAATCATTGATGATGGTATTATTTTAAAGAATCAGAGCCATATTATAAAAATGTGTCTGTTACTTCTTCTGCTGGCGGCAGTTGGTCTTACCTGTTCAATTACGGCACAGTATTTTGCAGCTAAGTCGGCAGTAGGGGCCGCGACCGGAATTCGATATGAGCTTTTTACGCATATTCAGACACTTGGATATGAAGAAATGGACACGATAGGTACTTCTACACTGATTACCCGTATGACAAGTGATATTAACCAAGTACAAAATGGTATCAATCTTGTACTCCGGCTTTTTCTGCGTTCTCCGTTTATCGTATTTGGAGCAATGATCATGGCCTTTACAATTGATGTAAAGGCAGCGATGATTTTTGTTGTTGCAATTATCCTGTTATCTATTGTGGTTTTTGGCGTTATGTTTATTACAAAGCCACTTTATAAGAAAGTACAGGCAGGATTAGATACGATTCTTGGAACAACGAGAGAAAACCTTACAGGAGTAAGAGTAATCCGGGCATTTCATCAGGAACAGGCAGAATATGAGAAGTTTTTCAGTCAGAATGAACAGTTGACTTTATTACAAAAACTAGCAGGTAAAATATCCGGATTAACGAATCCACTTACATTTGTGATCATAAACTTTGCAATTCTTGTCCTTATTCATACGGGAGCAGTTCGTGTCAGCCTTGGAACATTATCACAGGGTCAGGTAGTAGCTCTTTATAACTATATGTCACAGATTCTTGTGGAACTGATCAAATTAGCAAATTTAATTATATCCGTTACAAGGGCAATGGCTTGTTTTAATCGTATTCAGGATGTTTTTTCTATCGAACCATCCATGAAGGAAGGAAATGAAAAATCTACCAATATTAGAAATGATGTTCCGGCAGTAGAATTTAAAAATGTATCGTTTACTTATGCCGGAGGCGGAGATCATGCAATAGAGAATATTTCTTTTAAAGCAATGGCGGGGCAGACAATTGGAATTATTGGTGGTACAGGTTCCGGAAAGTCAACGCTTGTAAACTTGATTCCAAGATTTTATGATGCTACAGAAGGAGAAATAGATATCGCAGGAGAAAATGTACGGGAATACACGTATGAGTCACTTCGAAAAATGATTTCTGTTGTTCCGCAGAAAGCGCAGCTCTTTGCAGGAACAATACGAGATAATCTGATGTTTGGCTGTCCTGATGCTACGGAAGAACAGATAGAGGAAGCACTTGTTATTTCTCAGGCAAAAGAGTTTGTGGATACAAAAGAAGGCAGATTGGATGCTGTTGTAGAACAGGGAGGAAAGAATCTTTCCGGTGGACAAAGACAACGTCTTACGTTGGCAAGAGCATTAGTACCACAGTCCGATATCCTTATTATGGATGACAGTGCCTCAGCACTTGACTATGCAACAGATGCAAAACTTCGAAAAGCAATTCAAAATATGAAGCGTAAACCAACGGTGTTTATTGTTTCGCAAAGAACGTCTTCTATTCAGGATGCCGATAGTATTCTTGTACTTGATGATGGAAAGATTGCAGGAAAGGGAACACATGAAGAGCTGATTGCTTCCTGTGATATTTACCGCGAGATTTATGAAACACAGTTTAAGAAGGAGGAAGCGTAGATGGCAGAGCAGAAAGCAGCTGGCAAAAGAAAAAGCACGATGAAAAAAGTGTGGTATTATTTAAAGAATTATCGTTTTCTCCTTATTGTGTCTGTTGTGATGGCAGCAGTCACTGTTGCAGGAACCTTGTATGTTCCGATTCTTGTTGGAGATGCGATTGACTATATCATTAAAAAGGGACAGGTAGATTTTATGGCGATCGCAGGCATACTTGAAAAAGGCGCGGTTGTAATTGTTTTTACCGGAGCTGCACAGTGGATTATGAATGTCTGCAATAATCATATTACTTTTCATGTGACAAGAGACATTCGAAACGAAGCAATGAAAAAGATTGAGAAGCTTCCATTAAAATATATAGATGGACATTCTTACGGAGATGTAGTAAGCCGTGTTATTGCAGATGTCGATCAGTTTGCAGACGGACTTCTCATGGGATTTACGCAGTTTTTTACTGGAGTAGTTACAATTTTAGGAACGCTTGGATTTATCTTTTCTATCCATTTGGGAATCGCTCTGTTAGTTGTCTGTCTTACACCGATTTCATTACTAGTCGCTCGTTTTATTGCTACACATACTTACTCCATGTTTAAATTGCAGTCTGAGACAAGAGGAGAACAGACAGCATTAATCGAAGAAATGATCGAGGGAGAAAAAGTTGTAAAAGCTTTTGGTTACGAAAAAAGAGCAGCAGAACGTTTTTCTAAAGTAAATGAAAAATTACAGGGATATTCTTTAAAAGCAATCTTCTTTTCTTCTATTACAAATCCTTCCACTCGTTTTGTAAATAGTATTGTATACGCAAGTGTTGCATTAAGCGGTGCACTTACAGCAATTAGCGGAGGACTGAGTGTAGGACAGCTTACCTGTTTATTAAGTTATGCAAATCAGTATACGAAACCATTTAATGAAATATCCGGCGTAGTGACAGAACTACAGAATGCTTTAGCCTGCGCTGCACGTATTTTTGAACTTATTGAGGAAAAACCAGAGAGTGATGATAAAAAAGACGCGATGATCTTAAGGAATCCAGAAGGTAATGTTACGCTTTCTCATGTTGCATTTTCTTATACAAAAGAAAAACAACTGATAGAAGATTTTAATCTCAAGGTAAAAAAAGGACAGCGCATTGCGATCGTTGGACCTACCGGCTGTGGAAAAACAACAATTATCAATCTTCTAATGCGTTTTTATGATGTGAATCAGGGAAAGATTATGGCAGAAGGAACAGATATTCGTGATATCACAAGAGAAAGTCTTCGAACTTCCTATGGAATGGTTTTACAGGATACCTGGCTTCGAAGTGGAACAATTCGTGACAATATCACAATGGGAAGAGAAGGCTTTACGGATGAGCAGATTATTACTGCTGCAAAAGAAGCACATTCCTATAGTTTCATTAAAAAGATGCCAAAGGGTCTTGATACGTATATTACGGAAGATGGAGCCGGAATGAGTCAGGGACAAAAACAGCTTCTTTGTATTACAAGAGTCATGCTTGATCTGCCAGCTATGTTGATTCTTGATGAGGCAACTTCTTCGATTGATACCCGTACAGAACAAAAGATTCAAAATGCTTTTGCAAAAATGATGGAAGGACGTACCAGCTTTATTGTAGCCCATCGTCTCTCTACCATTCAGAATGCCGACGTGATTCTCGTTATGCAGGATGGACATATTATTGAGCAGGGAAATCATGAGAATCTGTTAAAGAAAAATGGTTTTTATGCAAATCTTTACAATAGCCAGTTTGCGAATTAGAGAAAAAGAAAGAAAAATAGAAAAGGCTGTTTGCGCAAAAACATGTATTGTTTTTTATAAAATACAAGAAAATGAGTAATATAGAGGTAATTTGAGAAAGAATCGTAGTTTACTATCTTGTATACTTGAACTAAATTTTATATAATAGGAACTGTGCCGCAAGGGTAAAATGTGGCAGTTGCAAAGGAAACAGGTTTATCTCAGTCGAGAAGACTCCCACCTCTTTCAGGCGGCAGCTCGACTTGAAAATAATCAAAAAATATGAGGTGATTATATGTTTAAAGTTACAGAAGATATCATTTATGTTGGTGTGAATGACCATGAAGTAGATTTATTTGAAGGACAGTACGATGTACCAAATGGTATGTCTTATAATTCCTATGTTGTTCTTGATGAAAAAGTAGCTGTATTTGATACAGTAGATGCTCATTTTAAGGATGAATGGCTTGCAAATCTTGAAGAGGCTTTTTCCGGAAGAACACCGGATTATCTGATCGTACAGCATATGGAACCAGACCATGCAGCCAATATTGCAAATTTTGCAGAAAAATATCCAGAAGCAAAAATTGTTGGAAATGCAAAGACATTCCCTATGATGAAACAGTTTTTTGGTACAGACTTTGCTGACCGCCAGATTGTCGTAAAAGAAGGAGAGACATTAAGTACAGGTAAACATAACCTTACTTTTGTAATGGCTCCAATGGTACATTGGCCTGAAGTTATGATGACTTATGATACAACAGATAAGATTTTCTTCTCTGCAGATGCCTTCGGTAAGTTTGGAGCATTAGACGTAGAAGAAGAATGGGACTGTGAAGCACGTCGTTATTATATTGGTATTGTTGGAAAGTATGGACCAATGGTACAGAAGTTATTTGCTAAAGTTGGATCTCTTGAGATCAAGGCAATCTGTCCGTTACATGGTCCTGTTTTAACAGAGAATTTAGGACATTACCTGAATCTTTACACTATCTGGTCTTCTTATCAGGTAGAAACAGAAGGAACAGTCATCGCATATACTTCTGTTTACGGTAATACAAAGAAAGCAGTAGAACTCTTAGCAGAGAAATTAACAGAAGAAGGCTGCCCAAAAGTTGTTGTTACTGATCTTGCAAGAGATGATATGGCCGAAGCAGTAGAAGATGCCTTCCGCTACGGAAAGTTAATTCTTGCAACAACAACATATAATGGAGACATCTTCCCATTTATGAAGGAATTTATTAATCATTTAACAGAGAGAAGCTATCAGAATCGTAAAATAGGTTTTGTAGAAAACGGAAGCTGGGCGCCAATGGCAGCTAAGATTATGAAAGCAGCTTTTGAAAAGAGTAAGAATATTACTTTTGCAGACACAACAGTAACGGTTCGTTCTGCAGTAAATGAAGAAAGTGAAGCACAGATCGCAGCACTTGCAAAAGAAATGAAATAATAATTTGATTTATCTGAAAAACGGATGAAAATAAAAACTCGAACTTATAACAGATGTAAAGAGAGTCGCAACATGGAAAGGTATGTTTGATATTTTTACCTGCTCCGATATTATATCTGCCATAAGTTCGAGTTTTTATCTTTTGTTTGTACTATATTTTTAAATTTGGTTATTGTTCTTTGTGTACAGGCATAGGTAGAAAAACTTGGTGGAAAGGCAGTAATGCGAAAGAGCGGTGCAAAGGCAGGCTTTGTTATCAGTGATAATGGAAATTACATAATGGATACTGATTTTTCTGATGTAGCTGCATTTGTTCTTTGTGTATGTGAGGATGAAGTAAAAGTCATCGAAAAATAATAAGATATTAAGTATTAGAGAGCGTTTGAAAAAGTGTTTTATATAGAAAGGAAGTCGATTATATAATGAAAAAGTTAAACTGGGGAATGCTTGGAACAGGCTGGATCGCTCATGAAATGGGTGAGGCATTACAGCGTGTGAATGGTGAAATCTATGCCTGCTGTGCAAGAAGTATAGAAAGTGCAGAAAAATATGCTAAAGAATTTGGTGTAAAGCATGTTTACGGCAGTGTGGATGAGATGCTTGCCGATGAAAATATTGATATCGTCTATATTGCGACACCACATAATTCTCATTATGAATTTTTAATGAAGGCATTACAAAGTGGAAAGCACGTTTTTTGTGAGAAGGCAATTACAGTGAATGATACACAGCTTGAGGAGGCAGTAAAGCTTGCGGCAGAGAAGAAGCTTGTTATCTGTGACGGCATGACTTTATATCATATGCCGATATTTAAGAAGCTGAAAGAGATTGTGGACAGTGGTAAGCTAGGACCGGTCAAGATGATTCAGGTAAACTTTGGAAGTTGTAAGGAATATGATGTGACAAATCGTTTCTTTTCTAAAGAATTAGCAGGAGGAGCTTTACTTGATATCGGTGTGTATGCGACAAGCTTTGTAAGATTTTTTATGAAGAGCAAACCGGATACAATTCTTACAACTGCTAATTATTTTGAAACAGGAGTAGATGAGACTTCAGGAATCATTCTTCGAAATCCAGATGGACAGATGGCGGTAATGGCACTTACAATGCGTGCGAAGCAGCCTAAAAGAGGAGTTGTTGCCTGCGAGGATGGATTTATTGAGATTTATAATTATCCAAGAGGAGATAAAGCGACGATCACTTATACAAGTGATGGACATACAGAAACCATCGAAGCAGGAGAAACTGCATACGCATTGGATTATGAAGTAGAAGATATGCAGAATTATGTTTTAAACGGTGGAAGTGAAGAATATCTCACTTACAGCCGCGACGTAATGAGTGTGTTAACAGATATTAGAAAGCAGTGGGGAATGATTTATCCTTTTGAATAAAAAAAAGAACAAAAAAGGGGTGCAGGGAATCTTGCATCCCTTTTTGTATCGCAGTATAATAAAAAATTACGTAAAAAATTTTAAATAATGAAGGAACAGTATATAAATGACAGAATTAATAAAACAGAAAAAACAAATACCGGAAAGATTATATAGTAACCGAAAGTTAGCAGCATTATTAATTCCACTGGCATTAGATCAGCTTTTGAATTCTTTTATGGGAACGATTGATACATTAGTTGTTAGTAATCTTGGTTCTGCAGCGATTTCTGCGGTATCATTGGTTGATGCAATTAATATTTTAATTGTGCAGGCATTCTTTGCACTTGCTTCTGGTGGAACCGTAGTGTGTTCTCATTATCTTGGATGTAAAAATGAAAAAAGTGCAAAAGAAGCAGCAAGGCAGCTTGTATTTATTACGTTATTATTATCGGTGATCATTGCCGGAGTTTGTCTTGTATTTAATCAGCAGCTTTTGCATTTGATTTTTGGAAAAGTAGAAAAAGATGTTATGGCGGGAGCAAAGCAGTATTTCTTTTATTCGGTGCTGTCTTATCCGTTTATCGCATTGTATAATGATGGCTCCTGTATTTTAAGAGCACAGAATAACAGCAGGTTCCCCATGCAGATTTCTATAGCATCTAATTTTTTAAATGCATTTTTGGATATTCTGTTTGTTTGGGTATTCCACTGGGGCGTTGCGGGGTCAGCGATTGCGACAGCAGGCTCCCGTTTCTTCAGCATGAGTATTGTATTATGGAAGCTTAGAAACCCTTCTCTTGAAATACCATTCAGAGATTACTTTTCTATTCGGCCAAATTGGAGAGAGATTAAAAAGATTTTAAATATCGGAATTCCTTCCGGTATCGAAAACAGTATGTTTCAGTTTGGAAAACTGGCAATCCAATCTACAGTTTCTATGATGGGGACAGCAGCAATCGCAGCCCAGGGAATGACAAATGTAATTGAAAATTTAAATGGAATCCTTGCGATTGGCATCGGAATCGGTCTGATGACCGTTGTAGGTGAAACTTTAGGAGCAGGAAAAAAAGAGGAAGCAGTCTATTATATAAAGAAGCTTTGTATTATTGCGGAGATAACTTTAGTGATATCCTGTCTTGTTTTCTATCTTTTGGTACGTCCAATCACGTATTTTGGAGGAATGGAACCAGAAAGCGCAAAGCTGTGTATTTACATGGTAACATGGATCAGTATTGTAAAACCGATTGTGTGGATTATGGCATTTATTCCGGCCTATGGCCTTCGTGCGGCAGGAGATGTAAAATTCTCTATGGCAGTCTCTGTACTTTCTATGTGGTTTTGCAGAGTAAGTCTTGTTATTTTTCTTGCAAGAGCATTTCATATGGGACCGATGGCAGTGTGGATTGGAATGTTTGTAGACTGGACTGTTCGAAATATAATCTTTACCATACGATTCCGAAGCCGGAAATGGTTAAATCACGAAGTGATATAAATGTTCTGTGAGAATTATTCTCATGTAAAAATGTTGACTTCTTCCAATGAGTTATGATATTCTTATAGAAGTTAGTAATCCCTAACTAAAATGTGAGATAATTCATGTGATACTCTATTCGTCCCATTGAGCCGGGACGAAAGAGGTCCATGGGAAAGGATTGACGTTAAAAATGTTACATTTAGAAATTGAAAAAGTAGTAGGTAGAGAGATTATTGATTCTAGAGGAAATCCGACAGTTGAGGCAGAAGTATATTTAGCAGGCGGAACAGTTGGTCGTGGTGCAGCCCCAAGCGGAGCTTCTACAGGAGAATTTGAGGCATTAGAGCTTAGAGATGGAAATAAAGACAGATTTGGAGGCAAAGGTGTTTCTAAAGCTGTAGAAAATATTAATACAACAATCAATAAGGCATTAAAGGGAATTGATGCATCCGATATTTATGCAGTAGACGGTGCAATGCTTGCAGCAGATGGTACAAAAGATAAATCCAATCTTGGAGCAAATGCTATTTTAGCAGTTTCTATTGCAGCAGTTCGTGCAGCAGCAACTGCATTACAGATTCCATTATATCGTTTGCTTGGTGGAGTGAATGGAAATAGACTTCCGGTGCCAATGATGAATATTTTAAATGGAGGTGCACATGCTGCAAACACTGTAGATGTACAGGAATTCATGATTATGCCAGCCGGAGCACCAAGCTTCAAAGAAGGACTCCGCTGGTGTACAGAAGTGTTCCACGCATTAGCAGCACTTTTAAAAGAAAGAGGATTGGCGACTTCTGTTGGTGATGAAGGTGGATTTGCACCGGATCTTGGAAGCGATGAAGAAGCAATAGAGTGCATACTCGAAGCAGTAAAGAGAGCTGGCTATAAGCCAGGAGATGACTTTGTATTAGCAATGGATGCCGCTTCTAGTGAATGGAAAAGTGGTACAAAGGGAGAATATCTCCTTCCAAAGAGCGGAAGAAAGTTCACGTCAAAAGAATTAATTGAACATTGGAAACATCTTTGCGAGAAATACCCAATTTATTCTATTGAAGATGGATTAGATGAAGAAGACTGGGAAGGATGGCAGCAGCTTACAAAAGAACTTGGAGGTAAAGTGCAGTTAGTTGGTGACGATTTATTTGTTACAAATACAGAAAGACTTTCTAAAGGAATTAAGCTTGGATGTGGTAACTCTATTCTCATTAAATTAAATCAGATTGGTTCTGTATCTGAGACACTTGAAGCAATCAAGATGGCTCACAATGCAGGATATACTGCAGTAACTTCTCATCGTTCCGGCGAGACAGAAGACACCACAATCGCAGACTTAGCGGTAGCTTTAAACACCTGCCAGATTAAAACAGGTGCGCCAAGCCGTAGTGAACGTGTCGCAAAATACAACCAGTTATTAAGAATCGAAGAACAGTTAGGCAGCGCCGCTGTTTATCCTGGAAAAGAAGCATTTCATTTATAATTTAAGCTTATTATTCAATTACATATGCCAAAATAGATAATAATAAGAAGTAAAAAAGCCATTTTGCCGATAGCAAAAATGTTATCCGGCAAGATGGCTTTTTTATATCAGATATACGATGCTTATATAAGAGTAGGCAACAAAAAAACAACGTGATATAATAAAATAATAGTATAATAAGCTAAGTAAAAACAGAGGTGATTGCTTATGAAATTTTTAATAAAGCAAAGAGTATTTTCCTGGTCAGATACCTTTGATATTTATGATGAGTATGAAAACAAGAAGTACTTTGTCCAGGCAGAATTTTTATCATTAGGGCATCGTCTGCATGTATATGATATGAATGGGAAAGAGGTAGGACTGATCAAGGAGAAAGTTCTTACTTTTTTGCCAGAGTTTGAAGTAATGATAGGCAGGCATTCCTGCGGTATTATAAAGAAGAAGTTTACTTTTTTTCATCCACAGTATGAACTAGATTATAATGGCTGGCATGTAGAGGGAGATTTTCTTTCCTGGAATTATGATGTATATGAGGCATGCAGTGCGGTTATACATATTACAAAGGAGCCATGGCATTGGGGAGACACTTATGTAATTGATTTTCTTGAACCAAAGGACGAATTAATGGGGTTAATGCTTGTTCTTGCAATTGATGCGGCTAATTGTACGAATAATTAAAAGAGAGGGATTAGAATGATAAAGGGAAAAAAGATTGCAATAGTTACAGGGGCAACAGGTGGATTGGGACGGGAATTTGTCCGTCTTCTCTTAAAAGAAAAAAATGTTGACGAAATATGGGCTTTAGCTCGAAATGAAAAGAAACTTAGTCGTTTGAAAGAAAAGTTTGGTAAAAGGATTAAAATATATTCTATTGATCTCTCCAGTGTCCGCCAGATAAAATGTTTTGGAGAGGAGCTGCATGAGGAAGCCGGGCGGAAGAATCTGGAGATTTCCTATCTTGTTAATAATGCTGGTTTTGCAAAGTTTTGTTCTTATGGGGATTTAAGTGTTGAAGAATCTTTGAACATGATGCATGTGAATATGGATGCTGTTGTGGCGATGGGACTTGTCTGTATCCCTTATATGAAAAAAGGAAGTCATATGATTAATATTGCGTCTCAGGCATCCTTTCAGCCACTTCCGTATCAGAACATATATAGCTCTACAAAGTCCTTTGTAAGAAATTATTCAAGAGCGTTAAATGTGGAATTAAAAGAGAAAGGGATCTGTGTTACAGCAGTATGTCCCGGCTGGATAAAAACAGATTTATATAAGAGAGCGGAAATTGGAGCAAGGAAAGCAACAACGAAGTATGTAGGTATGGTCACGCCGGATAAGGTAGCAAAAAAAGCTTTAAAAGATGCGAAAAAATGTAAAGATATTTCCATCTACAGTCTTTTTACAAAAATCTCACATATAGCTGCAAAGCTTCTCCCACAGCGTATGATGATGAAAATTTGGCTGAAACAGCAGAATCTGGATGATGAATAGTCATATTGTAAATGATGCTATTTACAAATCACCAATATCTGCTATAATGAGAAGGCTATGTTGAAAACACAGGAGGAAGAAATATGTTTGGTTTTATGAACTCTGGAAAGAGTAAGCCAGTGAAAAAAGGATTGAAGATTATCATAGTAGGTTGTGGTAAGGTTGGAACAACATTAGTGGAGCAGCTTAGCAAAGAGGGACATGATATTAT
Organism: Anaerobutyricum soehngenii; assembly: GCF_009697165.1. Classification (NCBI taxonomy): domain Bacteria; kingdom Bacillati; phylum Bacillota; class Clostridia; order Lachnospirales; family Lachnospiraceae; genus Anaerobutyricum; species Anaerobutyricum soehngenii. The sequence goes on from NZ_VULP01000020.1 coordinate 46,967, forward strand.
CATTATTGACAAGAATGCGAAAAAGGTTCAGGAAATTGCGAATATGTATGATATCATGGGTATTGTAGGCAATGGTGCCAGTTATAGTGTACAGATGGATGCAGGAATCGAAGAAACGGATCTGATCATTTCCGTTACAGAATCTGATGAATTGAATCTGCTTTGCTGTACTGTTGCAAAGCAGGTTGGTGATTGTGCGGCAATTGCCAGAGTACGTACACCGGATTACAGTAAAGAAGCGGGATATCTTCGTGAAAAACTGGGTCTCGCGATGATTATTAATCCAGAACTTGAAGCAGCCAGGGAAGCAGCAAGAATTTTATTCCTTCCATCTGCTCTTGAGGTAAACTCCTTTGCACATGGACAGGCAGAACTAATTAAGTTTGCTATTCCAGAGGGCAATATATTAGATGGTATTGAAATTGCAGAACTTCGTGCAAAGATACATACGAATATTCTTGTATGTGGAGTAGAGAGAGACGGCGAAGTATACATTCCTGGTGGTGATTTTATTTTACAAAGAGGGGATGTGATTTCAGTTGTTGCATCCAGAAAGCTTGCGAGAGAATTCCTTTCTCACATTGGATTTGAGACAAAACAGGTAAAGAATACGATGATCATCGGTGGAGGAAAGGCAGCCTATTATCTGGCTAAGAATCTTTTAGATGTGGGAATTGACGTAAAAATTATAGAGAACAATAAAGAACGCTGTGAGGAATTATCGGTTCTTCTTCCGAAAGCAATCATTATTAATGGAGATGGAACAGACCAGGAATTATTAAAAGAAGAGGGGCTTTCCTATGTTGAATCTTTTGTTCCATTAACAGGAATTGATGAGGAGAATATTCTTTTAACTCTCCACACAAGACAGGTTTCTAAGGCAAAGGTGATTACAAAGATTAATCGTATCAATTTTAAGGATGTCATTGCTAAGTTAGATCTTGGAAGTGTTATTTATCCAAGATACATTACATCGGAGGCAATTATTGCTTACGTTCGTGCAAGACGTGCTTCCCTTGACAGTAATATTGAGACTTTATATCATATGTTTGACCATCGTGTCGAGGCAATTGAATTTAGAGTGTATGAAGAATCTGAAATTACCAATATTCCTTTAAAGGATCTGGCATTGAAGAAAGATTTGCTTCTTTGCTTTATTAATCGAAACGGAAAGATTCTTCTTCCAAATGGTCAGGATTCCATACAGGTAGGTGATACGGTAATGGTTGTAACGACACATACGGGATTTAATGATTTGAAAGATATTTTAGCGTAAGGTACGGAGGAAGATATGAACAGTTCGATTATTCGTTTTGTATTAGGCTATGTATTAAAGGTGGAGGCAGTATTGATGCTTCTTCCTTGTATTGTCGCTGTGCTTTATCAGGAACGTACAGGATTTGCCTATCTGCTTGTTGCGGCAATCGCTATGACATTAGGAACATTAATGACAATAAGAAGACCGAAAAATCATGTATTTTATTTAAAAGAAGGCTGTGTGGCAACGGCACTTAGCTGGATTTTCTTAAGTTTTTTTGGTGCATTACCTTTTTGGATTTCTGGAGAAATTCCTTCTTTGGTCGATGCATTATTTGAGACAGTTTCCGGTTTTACTACGACAGGTTCCAGTATATTATCGGATGTTGAAGCATTGTCACATTGTGCTCTGTTTTGGCGGAGTTTTACACACTGGATTGGAGGTATGGGAGTTCTTGTATTTTTGTTAGCGGTAATACCACTTAGTGGAGGATCTCATATTAATTTAATGCGTGCGGAGAGTCCGGGACCTTCTGTAGGAAAGCTTGTACCAAAGATAAAATATACAGCACAGATTCTTTATGTCATTTATTTAGGTATGACAGTGGTAGAGATTATCCTTCTGCTGATTAGTAGAATGCCGGTTTTCGATGCGATCACGTTATCTTTTGGAACAGCCGGAACCGGAGGCTTTGGTATAAAAGGAGATAGTATTGCCAGTTATACCGCATTGCAGCAGTGGATCATCACGATATTTATGATTCTTTTTGGTGTAAACTTTAATGCATATTATCTGATTTTATTTAGAAAGTTTAAAAAAGCACTTCAAATGGAAGAGGTAAAAGCTTATTTTGGTATTATTTTTGTCTCTACAGCTATTATAACGGGAAGTCTTGTTATGGGAAATATGCAATTTGCAGATGCTCTTCGCCATGCTGCATTCCAGGTAGGATCCATTATTACTACAACAGGATATGCTACAATAAATTTTGATGCCTGGTCACAGACCTGTCGTACGATATTAGTATTGTTGATGTTTGTTGGAGCCTGCGCCGGAAGTACTGGCGGTGGTATGAAAGTGTCCCGTTTTATTGTTATGGTAAAAACAATGACGAAAGAGTTAAACTCTTATATTCATCCAAAAAGTGTTAAAAAGATTAAGATGGATGGTAAACCGATCGAACACGAAGTAGTACGTTCTATTAACGTATATTTGATTACATTTATGATTATTTTTGTTGTCTCCGTTTTTGCCATATCCTTTGAAGGACATGATCTTGTAACGAACTTTACAGCTGTAGCGGCGACAATTAACAATATTGGACCGGGACTTTCTATGGTTGGACCAGATTGTAACTTTGGATTTTTTAGTGATTTTTCCAAGCTTGTTATTATATTTGATATGCTTGCAGGACGTTTGGAATTATTCCCACTGCTTATATTATTCCATCCGGCAATCTGGAAGGAACTCTTCACACAGAAGATCACAATGAGAAAAAAATTAAAATTCTGATTAACTAAAGAAACGAAAAGCAGAAACTTTATATAAAATAAAATGTGAAGATAGTCGCGGCATAGAAAATGCCTGACCGGCATTTTTATTTGCTCCGACATCACATTTTATTTTATATAAAGTTTCTGCTTTTCTGTTCTTTGGCTCCAGATGGTATCAGGATTTTGTGTGGGAAAATAAGGGGTTTCCCCAGAAGTGAGTATCTTTCTACTGAATTGCATTGAGGTTTCTAAAGAAAAGAGAATTTTTATAAGTTTGATTTTATTTCGTTGCGTCAAACACTTCATTTTGCCTCAAAAAACGGAAACTTCAGAAGAAATGTGTCAGTCTTTTAGACTTTAGTTTCTCGAAAATCCTTAACCTTCTGGAGAATCCCCATTCTCACTAACTGTGGATTTAGAGTAGTCAGAAAAAGAAAACATATGTTTTCTTTTTTCGCCTGCACCAAATCTACAAATCAATATTGTTGATAATATTTCTCAATAAATATATTGACTTCTAATTATAATTAGGGTATACTAACCTGCGTAGAAAAGAAATTCATACAGACGCACTGGGTATTTCGGTGCTGTCGGGAAATTTGCTTTAGAAAAGGAGATGATTGTATGCCATTGTCGATGGTGAGAGCAGGAGAACCTAACGTTATTAAAAAAGTAGGAGGCAGGTCAGAAACGAAAAAGTTTCTTGAAAATCTCGGTTTTGTCGTTGGCGGCCTTGTGACTGTAGTATCGGAAATCAATGGCAGTCTCATTGTGAATGTTAAAGATTCCAGAGTTGCTATCGGAAGAGATATGGCTAACAAAATTCTTGTTTAAGGCAGGTTTTTTGTTCCGATGAATAAGTATGAATAAAAAGGGAGAATAAAGACATGAAAACATTAAAAGAAGTCGCTGTTGGTCAGACAGTAACAGTGAAGAAGCTTACGGGTGCCGGTCCTGTAAAGCGTCGTATCATGGATATGGGAATTACAAAAGGTGTTGAAATTTATGTAAGAAAAGTTGCTCCTTTAGGTGATCCTGTAGAAGTAACGGTAAGAGGATATGAATTATCTTTAAGAAGAGCAGATGCAGAAATGATCGAGGTAGAATAGCTCCTCTTTTTTTTGCCCTGCAAGTTAGTAAATGCTAATGAGTATTAGTAAATACATTATTATGTTAGCTTAAACATTTTAAAATAAGCAACTATAAACTTTAGTTTTGTCTTAAAAACATTAGTAAGCTTAGAATTTGAGGAAAAGGAGAAAAAAATGTCAGTAAAAATTGCATTAGCAGGTAATCCAAACTGCGGTAAAACGACATTATTTAATGCCCTGACAGGTTCTAACCAGTTTGTTGGTAACTGGCCAGGTGTTACTGTAGAGAAAAAGGAAGGAAAGTTAAAGGGACATAAAGATGTTGTCATTATGGACTTACCGGGTATCTATTCCCTTTCTCCATATACATTAGAGGAGGTAGTTGCAAGAAATTACCTTATTGGAGAAAGACCAGATGCGATCATCAATATCGTAGATGGTACGAATATCGAGCGTAACCTGTACTTATCTACACAGATTATGGAGCTTGGTATTCCGGTAATCATGGCAATCAATATGATGGATCTTTTAGAAAAGTCTGGGGAGAAGATTGATATTGCAAAGCTTGGTAAGGATCTTGGATGTGAAGTTGTTGAGATTTCCGCATTAAAAGGAACCGGAATTAAAAAAGCAGCAGAGAAAGCAGTTGCATTAGCACGTTCTAAACAATCTGCACAGGTTGTACATAGTTTTGATAAAAAGGTAGAAGATGCTATTTCTGTTGTAAAAGAGATGTTAGGTTCTCAGGTTCCGGAAGAACAGAAGCGTTTTTTTGCAATCAAGCTTCTTGAAAGAGATGATAAGATTGTAGAACAGCTTAGTACAGTTCCAGATGTGTCTAATGAGATCAATGCTCTTGAGGATGCATTTGATGATGATACAGAAAGTATTATTACAAATGAAAGATATGTATATATTTCTTCTGTAGTAGCAGATAGTTGCAAGAAGAACGGAGCGAAGAAGCTTACAACATCTGATAAGATTGACCGTATTGTAACAAACCGTTGGCTTGCACTTCCGATTTTTGCGGTTGTTATGTTCGTTGTGTATTATGTATCGGTATCTACGGTAGGTGACTGGGCAACGACTTGGGCAAATGATGGAGTGTTTGGTGACGGATGGCATCTCTTTGGTATTAAGTCTCTTTTCATCCCTAGTGTTCCTAGCATTATAGAAGGTGCTTTAAATGCTGTTGGGTGTGCAGATTGGTTATCAGGATTAATCCTTGATGGTATTGTTGCCGGTGTTGGTGCGGTACTTGGTTTTGTACCTCAGATGCTCGTATTATTTATATTCCTTGCATTCTTAGAGTCTTGTGGTTACATGGCCAGAGTTGCATTCATCATGGACAGAATTTTCCGTAAATTTGGTCTTTCTGGTAAATCCTTCATCCCAATGTTAATTGGTACAGGATGTGGTGTTCCTGGTGTTATGGCTTCAAGAACGATTGAGAATGACCGCGATCGAAAAATGACGATCATGACAACTACATTCATTCCTTGTGGAGCAAAACTTCCAATTATCGCATTAATTGCGGGAGCACTTTTTAATGGAGCATGGTGGGTTGCACCAAGCGCATATTTTGTTGGTATTGCAGCAATCATTTGCTCTGGTATTATTTTAAAGAAAACAAAAATGTTTGCAGGAGAGCCTGCACCGTTTGTTATGGAACTTCCAGCTTATCATATGCCAACTGTTTCTAACGTATTAAGAAGTATGTGGGAAAGAGCATGGTCTTTCATCAAAAAAGCAGGAACAATCATTCTTTTATCTACAATCATCTTATGGTTCCTTATGAACTTTGGATGGGTTGACGGAAACTTTGGAATGCTTGAGGCAGAACAGTTAAATGACAGTATTTTAGCAACTATCGGTAATGTAATTGCTCCAATCTTTGCACCTCTTGGATGGGGAGACTGGAAGATGGCAGTAGCAGCCGTTACTGGATTAATCGCAAAAGAGAACGTAGTAGGTACATTCGGTATTCTCTTCGGATTTGCAGAAGTTGCAGAAGATGGTAGTGAATTCTGGGGACAGCTTGCAAACAGCCTTCCGGCAGTAGCAGCATATTCTTTCTTAGTGTTTAACTTACTTTGTGCTCCTTGTTTTGCAGCGATGGGTGCAATTAAGAGAGAAATGAACAATACAAAGTGGTTCCTCTTTGCGATTGGATACCAGTGCTTACTTGCTTACGTTGTAAGTCTTTGTATTTTCCAGATTGGTACATTAATTACAGCAGGTACATTTGGAATTGGTACAGTAATAGCCTTTGCACTCATTATCGGATTCCTTTATCTTCTGTTTAGACCGTACAAAGAAAGTAATACATTAAATGTAAATGTTAAGAACGTTGTAAAAGCAAGATAGTGAAATAAGATGATTAAAAATGATGTATCTATCCGGGATGATAGGGTATAATCAGTTTCGGATAGATGCAGCAATATATATTGATACTTAGTTAGATTATTTTAGTAAAATCGTTATAGAAAGGATGTGTGGCAGATGGGAACAATAATTGTAGGACTGATACTCGTTTTGATCGTTGCGCTGATTATTCGAAGTATGGTGAAGGATAAAAAAAGTGGAAAGTCACTTCAATGTGGAGGAAACTGCTCACACTGTGCAGGACATTGCTCTGCCCCTGTGAACACTCCTTCTAACAAAAATGAATAACCATTTAGATTATTTTCTATTAGATTTAGATAAAGAACAGATAAAGTTAAAGAACAGATAAAGAAAGAAGTGTGGATATGCTGCAAAAATCCAATCAGAATCTTCCGATTAACTATGTGGGAATTCACAGAACACAGATGCAGAAAGATATGATATTGCAAAAGTTAAAAGAGAGTGGCTGTCGGATTACCAGACAGAGAAAGATGCTTTTAGATGTGATTTTGAATGAGGACTGTTCTAGTTGTAAAGAAATTTATTATAAAGCATCCATGAAAGATTCCGGAATCGGAACAGCTACAGTATACCGCATGATTAATATTCTAGAAGAAATCGGTGCATTAAGCCGTAAAAATATGTATAAGATTGCATGTGGTCCTGAATGTGAAGTAAAGAATGCCTGTGTGATTGAATTTGACGATGATACGATTATTGAACTTTCAGGAAAGAGCTGGAATCAGGTTGTACAATTGGGACTAAGAGCCTGTGATTACTCCAGTGGACACAAGATAAAAAGTGTAACAGCGAAGTCCTGTGAATTTTCCTGTTAAAAAATATAGCAGAGATTCCTTTGTGATATGGAATCCCTGCTATATTTTTGTTTTGCAGAAACTTGTGTTCCTGTAAATAAAAAACGCTCTGCGAGGATGAATTACAAAAAACAGAAAATTCTGGTCTCTTGTTTTTTGGTTATTATGAATAAAAAATAATGACTAATCGTCATTTTTTAAAGTAGATTTTTGAATTGTTTTTTGATATACTTTTATACGTTAAAAGATTTATAACAGGAGGATAGTCGATGAAGAAGGCATTTCAGATTTTCAGACGGGACATAAAACGACTTTTTCATAATAGAGCAGCACTTTTGATCGTAGTGGGGCTGTCGCACCAAAAACAGCCCTACCCTATGGCAGGGATTCATGCATTGCATGGAATCGCTGCCATATTTTTACGAACAAGCGTGGGACCTATGGCATAATCGCAGACGACTTGCGTTTTGATACTCAACTTTCGAACGTTTATGGAAACGCCATTCGCGCTAAACTCGCTACCGCTCAGACAACGCGCTCGGTGGCAGGTTCGTTCTCAAGTTT
>NZ_VULP01000021.1:0-51074 GCF_009697165.1 Anaerobutyricum soehngenii
ATACTCCCGTATCGGTTCGATTCCGATCGCCGGCATACTTTAAAGAATTTGTGGGCATAGCTCAGCTGGATAGAGCGTTTGGCTACGGACCAAAAGGTCGGGGGTTCGAATCCTCTTGCCCACGTTTGATTCTTTTAGAATCACAATGTAGCGCTATCGCCAAATGGTAAGGCACTGGATTCTGATTCCAGCATTTCCAGGTTCGAATCCTGGTAGCGCTGTAATGGATAGGACACATTATTGTGTCCTTTTTTTGCATATTGGGAAGATATTACATATTAACAGCAAGAAAGTACATTGTTACTTGATTAGGAATATGCTATCATGATAATTAATGATTATATAAACATGCTCTAGAATATGTACAAGATGTAGTGGAGGTTTAAAATGACAGAAGGACGTATTATTTATAATCCAAGTGAATCCGTAATGAAGATGTTTTATCGCAAAATGAATGCGGAGAGCAGAGAAGAATTAAAAAGTAGAAAGTTTGATGCAGTAGGTTTATTACAGACAACGGTAGCCGGTGTATTATATTACGCAGATCGTGCATTTAAGACAAGTAATGTTTATCCGGTAGAGATTAATGGAAGTTGTCCACAGCATATCACAACATTAGCTTTCTTTGGTGAAACGACGGCAGTAGAAACAGCAATGAAAACGTTGATGAGAGAGGAAAAAGAAAAGAAAAATCGTTTGATTTAGTTTTTACTATTTAGTTCATTAACAGGCTGATGCCTCGAAATAGAAAAGCTATCTTATATTTGTGATTCTATCACTGTGGGTTGAATGTTCGCTTAACGTCTCGCATTCAATCCTCGCTCTAAGGCACAAATATAAGATAGCTTTTCTATTTCAGGGCTGACAGTGGCTGGAGTTAGAGGAACAAAAATGTAAAAAAGAAGGAGATTAGATTTATGTCAAAGAATCTAGAAGTAGAAATCTGCTGTGGTAGTTATTATGATACATTGCAGGCCTGGAAGGGTGGAGCGAAGAGAGTAGAGTTAAATAGTGCATTGCATTTAGGTGGCTTAACCCCGTCTCTTGGAACACTTCGTCAGGTAAAGAAAAATACAGGTTTGAAGGTTATCTGTATGGTTCGTCCAAGAGGAGCAGGTTTTTGCTATAATATGGAAGAGTTTGAAGTGATGCTGGAGGATGCCCACATTTTATTGGAAAATGGAGCGGATGGGATTGCATTTGGCTGTTTGACTGCTGATCGAAAAATAAATGAGAAGCAAACAAAGAAAATGGTACAGCTTATTAAGTCTTATAATAAGGAGTCTGTTTTTCACAGGGCATTTGATTGTGTGACGGATATAAATGAGGCAATGCAGACACTTATTGAGATTGGAGTGTACAGAGTTCTTACTAGTGGATTAAAGTCTACAGCGATTGCCGGAGCAGAGACTATACAGTATTTACAGAAAGAATATGGAGAGCAAATTGAGATTTTGGCAGGAAGTGGACTTAATGCACAGAATGTACAGGATTTTATTAGGAAAACAGATGTAAAGCAAATACACAGTTCCTGTAAAGGATGGCTGCCGGATATGACAACCTGTAGTGAGGATGTGAGTTTTTCATATAGAGCAAAGAAAAAGAATGCCTGTAAAGAAGCGATAGTAGGAGACTATGAAGTAGTAGATGTTGTATTAGTGAAAAAGTTTATCGATATGGCTACCTGTGAACTTGCTTTTGAAATTGAGAAAGAAGATGAAAAAGTACTAAAAATATGTTATGATAATACGGCACTGCCAGAAAAGTAGAAGGAATAAAGGACAGTGAGAAAAGACGCATTAATTTTTAGAAGTAGAAGAAAAATAAAAGGTGCATTATATGTATGAAATGAAAATACAGGTTCGCTATAGTGAGGTAGACCAAAGTGGAGTAGCAAGACTCCATCAGATTTTAGAATACTTTCAAGATTGTGGAATGTTTCAGTCAGAAGAGTTAGGACTTGGAGTAGAAGAAGATCAGAAGAATCATAGAGCATGGTATTTAATTGCATGGAATGTAAAGATAATAAGACATCCTAAAATGTCTGAACATATTACGGTTACGACACAGGCATATAAGATGCGAGGATTTTATGGATACAGAAGATATTCTATTCTTGATGAAGAGGGTGAAGCGATTGTTTTAGCAGAAGCTATCTGGATATTGATGGATACGAAAAAGATGCTTCCGATGAAAGTAAGCAAAGAAATCGCGGATATTTACGTAGAAAAGGATGTGGATACTACCGTAAGAATTAATCGAAAGATAGATGATAACGGTGAGTGGAAACAGCAGGAATCTATTGAAGTAACAAAGCAATATTTAGACAGTAATAATCATGTGAATAATACGGTGTATGCATTATGGTCAGAAGATGTACTTTCTGAGAATGTAAATGTAAAGGAAGTACGAATTGACTATCGAAAAGCAGCGATGTTTAAGGAAACGATACAGGTATTTACACAACAGCAGGAAAATATTTTTAAAGTAAAATATATAAAACCTGATGGGGAAGTTGCAGCATTAGTTGAGATGATACTACAGAAACAGGAAGAAAAATAATAGTATAATAAAGGGAGGATTTGTAATGATAGAATTAGGCGTAAAACAGAAGTTATATATTGATCATAAAACTGATTTTGGAGTGTATCTTTCTGATACTCCAGAGAGGAATGGAAAAAGTGATTGTGTTTTACTTCCGAAAAAACAGGTTCCACAGAATGCAAAGATTGGTGATGAAGTAGAGGTATTTGTGTACCGTGATTCAAAAGACAGAGAAATTGCGACAACAAATATGCCAAAGCTTCAGTTGGGAGAGCTTGCCGTTTTAGAAGTAGCACAGGTAAATAATATTGGCGGTTTTATGTACTGGGGATTGGAGAAAGATCTTCTTCTTCCATATAGTGAACAGATTGTAAAGGTTCAAAAAGGAGATAAGTATTTAGTAGGACTCTATATTGATAAGAGTGACCGACTTTGTGCAACAATGAAGGTATATGATTTCCTTCGTACAGATTCTCCATATAAAGCAGATGATATTGTACAGGGAACTGTATATGGAAAGAATCCGGAGTATGGAGTATTTATTGCTGTAGATAATAAGTATAATGGTATGCTTCAGAATAAAGAAATTGTTAGAAAGTTAAGAATAGGAGAGACGGTACAGGCAAGAGTTCTTTCTGTAAGAGAAGACGGTAAACTAAACCTTAGCCTTCGTGAAAAGGCACATTTACAGATGGATGTTGATTCTGCAAAGATTATGGAAAAACTTCAGGAGAATGATGGTGCTCTTCCATATCATGATAAGTCTGCTCCAGAAGATATCCGAAGTGAATTTGGCATGAGTAAGAATGAGTTTAAACGTGCGATTGGTCGTTTATACAAAGATAAAAAGATAAAGATAAGCAATACCGGAATTACGTTAATTGAAAAATAGCAGGAGTACCATTCCATATGGAGGAACAGAAATGTTAGAAAAGTCTTTTTTAAATCCTAATAAAATATGGTTTATGATAGTGCTGCTGCATATAATAGGGTCGGTTCTTGTATCCTTACTGGGAATTTTCCCATTTGGCATAGTGATAGCGACAACAGGAATTTGGTTTTTGCTTGCAAATATATGGGAAAGAAATCTAAAAAATATTGGGATTTGTATAACAGGCTGGCTTATAACAATTTTTACGATGCATTCCCTTAATATAAGTTTTCAGGGAACCGTATTACTTAATGAAATATTGCTGCTTTATGTATGTTGGTGTTGCAAAAAAGCTTATGTAAAACCAACAGAATATTGTCATTTAAAAAAGGTTTCTTTAAAAAGTACTTTTTTTATTGTTATTGCTGCTATATTTCTGTTTATTATGGCAGGCTATGTAAATGCCTGTTCTATGATCGTATTTCAGAACTTATTAGATGTTTCTTTAGAAGAAATTTCAGGGCATCCACTAGAAGCGATGATTGCAGTGGCAATTATGCCAGCCTTGATAGAAGAAGTTCTTTTCAGAGGAATTATTTATCGTGGAATTTCAGATAAGAAGATAGCAATATTTATATCTGCTATAACATTTGCTTTACTTCATATGAATTTTAATCAGATGTGTTATGCATTTGTTATGGGGGTGTTTTTTGCTGTTGTAATTTATATTACAGATAATCTGACAGTTTCGATAGCACTTCATATGTTGTTTAATGCATTTACTGTAATCCTATGTTGTTTTCCTTCAACCAAAGTTATACGGACTTTGTTAGAGTGTCATATTGCAGGCTATCATCTTTTTAATCCAGGTGTTACAAATATGCAGGGAGGAATTGAAATAAGCCTCGTGCTTATTGGTGGAGTTATAGCAGTAGTTAGTATGCTCATAGCAGGCTATCTGGTATTTCTTATTGGAAAGGAAGAAAAAGAGGAAAAGGAAGTATACAAAACAAAAGAGAAAAAAGAAACAAGGATTCAAACAGCTAAAAAAACGGTTATTCCTGCAATTTCTGAAAAATGGAAACCGAATGCTTTATTTTTTGCAGGAAGTGGACTTTGTATTCTCATCACAATATTATATGAAATTTTAATATGATAAACAGCCTTAATTTAAATTCAAGTCGAGCCGCCGCGAGACTTGGCGCGTGATTCTGGTCAGTGTAAGCTGACATATTCTTTACAGAATCACTGCGCATCCTCGCGGAGCGTTTATCTCAGTCGGAGATTGGACTCCTACGGAGACAAATTTGCTGTCACTCACCACCTGAAAGAGGTGGAGTCTTCTCGACTGAGATAAAAATGGTGCCACAGGCTACGGTCGTTAAACCGTTCCTGTGACACCATTTTTATTATTTATTCTGATGTGCTAATGAAGCAGCAAGGAATCCCTTAAATAATGGGTGTGGTTTATTCGGTCTTGATTTAAATTCAGGATGTGCCTGTGTTCCGATAAACCAAGGATGTTCAGGAATCTCTACCATTTCAACGATACGTCCGTCAGGTGAGAATCCGGAAAGAAGCATTCCGTTTTCCTGGAGTACTTCGCGGTAATCATTATTTACTTCGTAACGATGACGATGTCTTTCTTCAATCTGTTTATGACCATAAAGCTGATATGCTTTGGAGTGTTCGTCAAGGATACATGGATAAGAACCAAGACGAAGGGTTCCGCCTAAATCAGTGATGCCTTCTTTATCAGGCATGATATGGATGACAGGATTCGCTGTGTTTTCATTAAATTCATGACTGTGTGCATCTTTTAATCCGAGAACATTACGAGCAAATTCTACGATAGTAAGCTGCATTCCAAGACAAAGTCCAAGATACGGGATCTTATGTTCGCGGGCATATTGGATTGAACAGATCATACCTTCGATACCTCTGTCACCAAATCCACCAGGAACGATGATGCCGTCTACGTCAGAGAAGAAACTATCTACGTTGTAGTTGCTTACCAGTTCGGAATCAACCCACTTGATTTCGACTTCTGCGTTGTTGGCAACTGCTCCATGTTTTAATGCTTCTACAACACTGATGTAAGCATCGTGGAGAGAAACGTATTTACCAACGAGAGCAACTCTAACTTTATGTTTTGGATGTTTCCAGGCATCAACCATAGAGATCCAATCAGATAAATCAGGCTGTGGGCATTCCATATTCAGACATTCACATGCTACGTTAGCAAGTTTTTCTTTTTCCATAGCAAGAGGTAATTCATATAAAATATCGACATCAAGATTCTGAATAACACGTTTCTTAGGAACATTACAGAACTGAGCGATTTTTGCTTTAATATCATCATCTAATGGAAGGTCAGAACGACAAACAAGAATATCTGGCTGAATTCCCATTCCCTGCAGCTCTTTTACACTGGCCTGTGTAGGCTTGGTCTTTAATTCTCCGGAAGCTTTTAAGTAAGGAATCAGTGTTACATGAATAAGAATACAGTTCTCATGTCCTACTTCATGCTGGAACTGACGAAGCGCTTCTAAAAATGGCTGACTTTCGATATCACCGGCAGTTCCACCAATCTCAATAATTGCTACTTCTGTTTCAGAAGCATCTTCATTATGATAAAAACGACTTTTAATTTCATTAGTGACATGAGGAATAACCTGTACGGTATGTCCGCCGAAATCTCCACGACGTTCTTTGTTAAGGATACTCCAGTATACTTTACCGGTAGTAACATTAGACTGTTTATTTAACTTTTCATCAATGAAACGTTCATAATGTCCAAGGTCAAGGTCTGTTTCCGCACCGTCATCGGTAACGAAAACTTCACCGTGCTGTATCGGGTTCATAGTACCTGGATCCATATTGATATATGGGTCAAACTTCTGGCTGGTTACTTTATAACCACGTGCTTTTAAAAGACGTCCAAGAGAAGCTGCGGTAATACCCTTTCCTAAACCGGAAACAACTCCACCTGTGACGAATACATATTTTACTGGCATGGATAAAATCCTCCTATATTAGATACTGTTTTTGCATTAATTATACCATTATACTATAAGTTAGACTCTTTTTCCAGATGAAACATAAAAAATAATAACAAAAAATATTAAATTTGCCGTGCGGCTCTTCGATATTCGTTTGGAGTCATAAATGTATTTTTCTTGAATGATTGAGAAAAGTAAGATTGTGAGGAAAAACCGATCATAGATGCAATGGATGCGATTGAATGATTTGTTGTTTCCAGAAGATTTTTACTTTCCTCGATTCGTTTTTCATTCAGATAGCTAATCGGAGAACATCCAAAATGCTTTGTAAAAGAGTGTACCAGATAATATTTATTCATTTTGCTTTCTTTGGAAAGAAGATCAAGAGTAATGTTTTCAGTAAAATGGTCATCTAAATACTCTTTAACGAAAGTGCAATCTCTGTTATTTTTTTCTTTTGAAGGATAATCATAATTAATTTGTGTATTCCGTTGTATTTCTATAAGAATAAGATTCAGATAATGCCGACATGCCTCTTCATAGTATTCTGAACGTTTCGTTACTTCATGAATGAGCATATGCATGAGATTAAGGCAAATATCAAAAGAAAGAGAAAGTCTTGTAAACGGAGAGATTGCTTCACCGGTATCGTTAGTAAAAAGAAGATTTTCAATACCTAAAATAATAAAATCAAGTGGAGGGTGTTGTACATCAACGGAAAACTTTTGTTTATCGGGATTCACCAGTAATAAATCATTTTCTTGAACTGGTAAAAATTGATTGCCAAAATAAAATTGTCCGTCACCTTTTTGAATAAAGATGATTTTAGAATATGGATGCCCCGGAAAGATGTTTGAAGCAGGGGATTCGCAATGATACATATTGATTTGTGACAATTTTACAGATGACTTTAAGTTAATATGGTGTTGTTGCAAAGTATATCTTGTTTGCGTCATAACTGCCTCCTTTGGATTTGTATGTACTCTCGGAGTCTTTCTCACAAAAGCAAGCACAAAAAGATTCCTAGAGTACATGATAGACTGTATTTCTATGGGATACTTGTAGTGGATGATTGTGATAAAAATATCAAATGTTATTTATTATATTATATTATCTTTTTTTAGCATTCTCAACGAAAGAAATATAAATATTTGAGATAAATACATAATAATTATAAAAATAGTATAAAATCATCATTGATGTTTTTGATTTTCTATGGGAAAATAGAAAAGAAGATTTCAATAAATAAAGAAGATTTTTTACATAGGGAGGAAGAGAGAATGAAAGAACCTGTATTAATTGTAATGGCAGCAGGAATGGGAAGTCGTTATGGCGGTTTAAAACAGATGGATCCAGTAGATGTGCAGGGACATGCTATTTTAGACTTCAGTGTGTATGATGCAAAACGTGCTGGTTTTAAGAAAGTTGTTTTTATTATTAAGCATGCGATTGAGAAAGATTTTAAAGAAATCGTCGGTAAAAGAATCGAACCATTTATGGAAGTAGAATATGTTTTCCAGGAACTTGATAAGCTGCCGGAAGGATATCACGTACCGGAAGGAAGAGAAAAACCATTTGGGACAGGTCATGCACTACTGTGCTGTAAGGATGTTGTAGATGCACCATTTGCAGTAATCAATGCGGATGATTATTATGGACCAAAGGCATTTCAGATGTTATATGATTATCTGACAACGCATGAAGATGATGAGCTGTATCGTTATGTTATGATTGCGTTCCATATTGAGAAAACAATTACTGAGAATGGTCATGTATCAAGAGGGGTATGCCAGGTTGATGAAAATCATTTCTTAAAAGAAATTACAGAAAGAACAAGAATCGAAAAACGAGGAGAAGAAGCAGCGTATACATTGGATGACGGAGCAAGCTGGATACCGGTTCCGGATAAAACGCCAGTTTCTATGAACTGTTGGGGATTTACACCGGGATTTTTAAAAGTGCTTGAAGAAAAATTCCCTGCGTTCTTAGATAAAGGTTTAAAAGAGAATCCTATGAAGTGTGAATATTTCCTTCCAAGTGTAGTGGAAGAATTACTTCAGGAAAAGAAAGCTACTGTAGAGGTAATGGAATCTGAAGAAAAGTGGTATGGAGTTACTTACAAAGAAGATAAGAAGTCGGTTATGGATGCGATTGCTGCCATGAAAGAACAGGGAACGTATCCGGAAAATTTATGGAAATAGACGGATGGAAATAGACGGTTCACCTGCAGGGACGATAAAGAGTAGAAGAAAAATTCAAGAATGCCGAGGCATTCTTGAATTTTTAATTTGAAAAAATTAATATTTTATATCAGATGGAGAAAGTGGATTCTCCAAATCTATCTGTTCATAAATCGGATCTTTTTTAGAGGAGCGTACCATCTTTTGATATTGAGAAGGAGACATACCGGTAATTTTTTTAAATTGTTTTGAAAAATAATAGATGGAGGTATAGCCAAGTGCGGCTGCAGTATCGGTCAGGTTCATTTTGTTTTCACGAATACAGCGTTTCGCGACGCTGATCCTCATCTGGCAGAAGTATTCTATGGCGCCATAACCGGTCTGTTCTCTGAATATTCTTTGTAAATGGGAACGCCCGATCGCAAATTCTTTACAAAGGTGTTCTACTTTAATATGTTCTGTGATATGTGCTTCATAATAATCTGTAATTCGATTAAAAAGAATAGAGTCCGTTTTCAGGAGGGCCGGAGAAAGATTGTTTTCTTTTTCAGGCTGATCCATACTCTTTTTTTGATCCTTTTGTTCTTCGGAAGAAGTATACTGGCGCATAAGGCTGATAAGAAGCATTTCAAGATAAATACTGATTAGCTGTTCTCCACCAAATGGTTGATTATATCTTCGTTCAAGGGCGGCAGGAGATACCGGGTTAATCTTAGGAGAAAAATTATTTTTTCCTTCTAGAGCAAGGTCCTGTAATAGGGTTGCTTCTTTTTTCTGACAGTGAAACTTTTTGTTAGAAAGATTAGAAAGAAGGGCAGGATGTTGGGTGTCGCAATAAAAGCCAGCTGTAAAAAGGACAGCAATTTTCCCTGGTGCTGCTTTAAAGGAATAATATTCATCAGGAGATTGTATAAATAAATCTCCCTTTTCTAAAATTACTGGAGAAAGCTTTTTATTAGAAAATGTAATTTCAGCGCTTCCATCTTCGACATAAAGTAATTTCCAGTAGTCATGATATTCACTTTTAAAAATGAAATCGCTTTTATATTCAAAATAATGAAGAGAAGCTATCTTTTGTATTTCAAATTCTTTTTTCAATTGCAATGATTCAGGAGACATAAAAAAATCCTCATTTCTGTTATTTACAAAAATCTATATAGTTTTCTATAATTATATCTTATAATATTTTCAGATAGAAATCAAATAGAGACTGCAAGTAAAAACCAATAAATCACCCTCTTTGAGAAATGCTTTTTTTCTGCTATAATCGTATACAGGATGATGTCAGTAGCGTTAGCTATGGAGTAATTCGTGATATCATGCAAGATAGAAATACAAAGAGGAAATTTCTGTCAATAAACAAGGATTGAATGAGGTGTAAAGAGTTGATTGCTACTTTTACTATGGAAGCCGGTCTTGTGATCGCAGCGGTATTAGCTGTGGCGGGTGTCGTTCAATGGAAGCGGCAGAGCGGAAGGCAGCAGAAGGAAAAATACATATTGGATTATGCTGGTCAGGTTTCTGAACTGGAGAGTCAGAGAAGAGAAGAGGAGCGGCAGTTAAGACAGGAAGAAGAAAAGAAGCAGAGAGATCGTGTATTTGGGATGGATTTTCTGATCACACATGGTTCTGCTTTTGGAGGATGTGCGGCTGTTTGTGCAGATGGAACGATTCGAAAAGATAAAGTTGCACTTGATAATATTCTTATGTATGGTAAGCATCCGTCAGGTAAAGAATTTACTTATTATATCGAAGATCAGGGGTTGGAAATCTGTGCATCAGATCAGCCGGAAGAACTGATTATTGTTTCTAAGCAGCAGCCTTTTGAAATCAGGGAAGCCGGTCTTTCAAGAGATCAGGGGATTTCTACAAAGAAAGCTGTCATAAAACAGGATGTGACGTATTATATTATTTTGGAATCGAAACATGAGATTTCGATAAAAGCAACAAAGAGATGTTAGACGGGAGAGATACTAATGCAGGAGACAAAAACAATACGAGTGAAGAAATGTCCTTACTGTTTTCGGAACATTTCGAATGAAGATGCAGGATTTCTTTTAAGAACCGATGGAGTGCGATTTCAGTCCCCGGCGCTGAATGAAGTATTTTCCTATAAAACAGACGTATCTTATTTATATTTTTGGAGTGCCATGGGAATCCCGGAAGAACAGATTGATGCCCGAAGAATCATTATTGATAATGAAGTTATGACAGAGTTGAATCAGGAGCTTACGGCAGCGGGAAATGAACTGGCAGTGAAGCGTTTTGATCCGGATAGCTGTGGATACACATTTCATGTGGAAGAGGGAGCGGTGACGATGTTTTCAAATACGATGGTATGTCCACATTGCCATAATGTTCTTCCACAGAACTTTTTTAAATATGAGATGCTCATGATTGGTTTAGCAGGAAGTGTTGCATCTGGTAAGACAGTCTATCTGTGTTCGCTTATGATGAATGGATTTGATGTGATGCAAAGACAGAACCTTACCATTCGTAATGCTTACGGAAATCCGAATGATGATTATAAGATGGAGATGGAACGGAATGCGGATAAGTTGTTACGCTATGGAATCTGTCCGGAATCAACGAGCAAGGCATTTAAGAAACCGATATTTTTGGAAGTGACCTATCGGATCGGTCAGAAGAATCTCCACATGATCACTTCAATTTATGATGTGGCAGGAGAATTAATACGTGATAGTGCCGGAACCGGAAGAACCGGTTTTGTTCGTCATATGGATGGATTTATCTGCCTGGTAGATCCGGCACAGATGCATTTGGAACATTCTCTTATTAATAAGCAGATTCCGGATGAGGAACGGGTTCTTGAGAAACTATATGTTATGAGTAAGGAAGAACAGATGTCCATTCAGCGTATGAGTAACGAGAACGGAAAACAGGTAATGAATCAGGCAGATTTCATGATGGAGAATACAGTAAGTGATGAGTATTTCTATGAGAGAAAAGCGGATACCATTTTAGATTCTATTCGTTCTGTTTTAGGAGATCATGAATTAAAGCAAAAATATATGGCACTTACGATCGCAAAAAGTGATTTGTTAGAAGAACTCGGAGAAATAAAGGAATATCGAGGAAGCAGTCTTTTATTTGAAAGAAAGCAGGTGTCCTACGGCTTTATGAATATGGATCATCATTTTTTAAGACAGGAAATATTAAAACAGATTTTTGATCAGAAGGTTTTTCGTCTGCAGCGTAATCTGGATGATTATAAAGAAAGTGGACTTTTTGCAGTTTCAGCACTTGGATGTGAAACAGAAGAGACGATGGAGGGAACGCAGAAGGAAGTAAGGACGGTTGGAAGAGTGCGGCCGATCAGGACGGAGGAACCAATCTTATGGATGATAATGAAGTTTATGCAGGAAAGAGGGTGGCTTGAGTAATGAAGATAGAATATTTAATTCATGAATATACATGGTCCAATCATTGTATTTCCGGGAATAAACTCGGTTGGGGAATTGTAGCTTCTTCCATACCGGAAGACAGGACATATTTAAGAGAATTAGAGAAAGTAGCGCAGGCAGCGGTGGTTGATAAAACAGGAAGAATCGAAGTAGAAGAACTTGTATACAGCCCTGTCTGTGGGTTTGTCAAGATGACATCTATTCCCTGTGAATCAGGAGAAGATAAACGTCAGAATAAAAGGGTAAGATTATATCAGCCCAAAGCGCCGGATCATAATCCGGCAGTATATCTTGCTCCAGGAATAGAATGGACGGAGGGGGAGAGTACAGGATTTCTTCCAACATTAACATTAGAAGAAGCCAAATTTGATCGAGAAGATATCTTACGAGAGCTGTGTCTTGAAGAGAGACTACCTGAATTTATGCAGGTGGTCTTTTGGTGTTTGTCAGGACATTCGGAAGGTCTTAATATTGTTGCTCCGAACTGGAAGGAAGAAGAGTTTGCCGCGAATACACAGAAAGTTATGTATGTGATCCACAGTTTACTTCCACAGTGTATCAGGGAGAAGGCAGGATATGTTTCATTTACAAGAGAAGCTATTCCATCAGTACCTTTTTATTTTTCCCCAAAAGTATGTGGAACCTATTCCTATTCTCTTTCTGAAAAGAATGGGTGGGATGCTGACTGGGATGCACTGGATCAGTATTTTTATCATGGCATTGCAAAGGCAAGTGAGAAACAAGATTCTATTTATCAGGACTTTCAGCAGGTAGCAGCAGAGTATTTAAAAAATGTGCGTGATACTGGAAATCTTTTGAAAAAAGTAGAATGGATTTTTTATGATATTGCAAGAAAACATGGAAAGAATCCCCTCTCCATGGAATATCTTAGTAAAAATATACCAGAGCTGCTATACTGGGTTTGTAAAGATAAAGAATTAAAATTTGTGGCAGAAGATATTTTGGCAGAAGTACATCAGCATCCATTTTCACAGGCAGAGAGACAAATCTATATCGAAAGTCTCATTGCGGGAGTAACAGGACGTTCTAAAAAAGTCATTTTAATGGAAATGGATCATATTTTAAGAGAAGTTTATGATGAAGATAAAAAGGAGTTTGCTTCTTTGTTATCTATGATTCGAGAAAGAAATAAAGAATTATATACAGGTTTGTTATGTGGTGGAGATTTTCAGAAAGAACAGTCAGAGTACAGCCGGCGTATGTATCATCTTAATGCTTCCGATATGGAAAGCCTTTACAGGTATGTAAGGGAGTTTAGCGAGCAGAGTATACCGGGAGAGCGAAAAGACGATATTTTAAGAACCGGAATCGGATTACTCAATGCGAATCTTTTTGATCAAAAAGGTTATGAACTGTTCGATAAGATTGCTGTTCATCTGAACAGAAAAGAGCAGTGGATAAAGATACTTGAAGATTTTGTAGGACAGCTTCAGGCACATGTCTCATTATTTGACAGAAAGCAGATGGAGACGGCTTGCTATATAGAGGATATGCTGTATATGTATAAGCCGGAGATGAAAAGGGTACTGCGGGAAGAACGTGGACGAAGAGGTCATAAAGTAAAAAAAGACGGAAGAACAAAGGACAGCGGTGAGGAGGAATGTGACATGGGACGTAGATATAAAGAAGATGCGTCGATAGATGAGCCTGTAAGCAATGCTGTGGAAGGTGTGGAGGCAGAATCTGTGGAAGAAGAACAGGAAGGCCCGATGATTCCATTTTTATTTATAGGTTTTCCACAAGGATTTCTGACGGGCTGTATTATGTATTTATCTCATTATTCTCTGATGATCGGACACTGGAAGATTGCTCTTGGTATGGCAGGAATGTGGGTACTCCTCATGTTGAATTATGAGGGGGTAATTCTTCAGAGAAAAGAGAGATATCCTTTATGGAAGGTGATCGGGCTTTGCCTGGTAGAAGGATGGATTATAGAAGCGGCAGGCTGGTTCTTCCGTTCACAGAAAGTAAGACTGTATTATTTTATTGTTCTTGGAGTGGTCGCAGTATGTATTCAGATCGTTAATTTGATCCAGATGCAGAAAGCGAGAAAAAAGCAGGAAGAATAACAGGAAGAATATAAAAAGTAACAGGTAAATAAGCGCAGATAAGAATGAGGGAATTATGGAAAGATTAGCAGACGATACAATAGAATCTTTTATGAATGCAATAGAAGAACGGCTAGCTGAAGGACAGAAGAATAAGATTCCGTTTTCCAGATTTTTAGAGGAAAAAATGGATGCTTTTGACTATAGTAATACCTCGCTGGCCAAAAAGGTGTTTCATCGAGTGGAAAAGAAAAAGGAAGGAACCGTTACGTATGTTCCTGTAACCAGACAGGCAATCGGAGCCTGGCTTCGGGGTTCCATGCCATCTTCCAGAGATATCTATGTTACACTTGGAATGGCATTTCAGATGAATCTGGAAGAAATTAATCATATTCTTTTAGAAAATTATATGGGATACGGACTGTACTGTAAAAATATAGATGATGCCCTGTGGATCGCATTGATCAATGGACTTTTTTCGATAGATTCTTTTGAAGCTGTCAGAGAGAAGATTGAAGATATTTTAGAAGAAAATGTGCAGCAGGACAGCAGAAGTCTTGCGACGATGGACTTGTGGGTAATGCTTTCTGAAGCAGGGACGTTAGAAGAATTTTATGAACTGATACGGATTTATAAAGATGAATTTCGTGATGGGGCAAGAAAGTTTGGACAGTGTCTTGAGGAAGTGATTGAAGAAGAATATGGATATTATGATAAGGCGGCCTGGTTTTTAAGAGACATTGGATGTCTGCATTGTGAAGCGCAGTTTTCAAAGATAAGAGCAGGAAAGGCTGTTGTTACAAGAGAGTGGCTTCTTCGTTTCTGTATTGCCCTGCAGCCAACCTATGAATCTATTGAAAAACTTCTTGCAAAGGCGCAGATGGAGCCGCTTGGTATCACTCCGGCAGAAGTCATTATTGAGATGATCGCCCGATATAAGTCGAATTCTGTAGCAAACAGCCAGGAAATATGGATCATGATTGAATCGGCTGCAGAGAGACTTCGTCAGAAGGGCTATGAAATTGAGGAAGATTTATGCCGTAAATATAATTCCGTTTATGAACTTCCGGTTTCACAGAAGTGGTGGTTTTCTTTCTGTATTGGAAAGCAGCTTTTACAGAATGAAAAGAACAAAGAGTTTGGTTATGAAAAGAACGGATATTGCCGTTTTGCTATGGAAGATAAGTTACTTTTTGATGATATGAATCGAAATAAAAAGAATGTCTCTTTTAAGAAAAGTGCCGCAGAATATATGGAAACAGGAATTCCTGACTGGAAACAGGCAGAATTTCAGGAAATACCGGCACTTTCTATTGAGAAGAATTATGTGCCTGATGCCCTTGATATGGAAAAGTTTGAGGATTACTGTTACGTGAGAAGACCAAGCCGGTTTACAAAAGACTTTTTGCGTAATGATATGTATTTTTACGCAGCGACATTGTATTCAGTGTGGACTGGAAAGTGTTATCAGAAAGAGAATGGAAAGCGTAATGTAGAAGAAATCAGACAGGAGTTTGAAAAACATTCTCTTGAAGGAGAAGAATTCCTGACAGTACTTACAAAGATGATCGGACATGAGGAAGTACTTTTAGAAGGGAATCTTGCTTCTATGGTAGAAGCCGTTGCAAAAGTAAGACAGCGTCAGTAAAAGTTCGGAAAGCAAATATTTGAATAAAGATACTATTTATGGTATGCTCCTGTTGAAAGTGATTGTTACAAATAACGAAAGGCAGGAGCTATATTTATGTCTATTATTTCTCAGATAGGGGTTGTCATTTTAATTGCATTTATTGTATTAGTGTTGATTCGTTCGAATAAGAATCTTAAGAAAGCTTCCGAAGAGGGGGAGAGTTTCGTAGATGAGTGGGCACTGAGACAGGAGAAGAAGGAGGAAATCAAGCAAAAGCGTGAGGAGAAGAAGTTAGAAGTACAAAAAGAGAAAAAACAAAAGAAAATACAAAAACAGGAGAAACGGAAAGAAAATCTGATTTACGAGAATACAGGTGAGCAGTCAGAAGATATGCCAATCTATGAGGATGCAGAGGAACAAGCAGAAGATAGGACATTCTATGATAAGGCAGAAGAACAGCAGGAAGACTGCTCTTTCTATGACAATATAGAAGAACAGCCAGGAGAAGACCGTCCGGGATATGATGGAGAGAGCCTTCGTGTGAATACAGACTGGTTATATGATTATGAAGAGAAAGAGAAACAGCGTCAGGAACAGACCAGAACGGAACAGTATAGGTCTGCAGGTGATAAAGCAGAGGAACGAAGCGGTAAGATCATTCCGATGAAGAAGCGTCAGACAACGGGAATCACATTGATGAAGCTTGATGCGAATCATCGGGTGATGGCAAGATACCGCGTAAATCAGATTCCATTTACAATTGGAAGGAGTACCAATAATGACCTAGTTCTTGATGATTTGTGTGTGGCAAGAAATCATTGCCGTATCGTGGAAAAAGATGGAAGATACGTTTTAGAAGATGTAGGAACAATGAATAAGTTATATGTGAATGGGATGATGACAAGTCAGGTTCCTTTATCAGATGGTGTTCGTGTCTATATTGGTAATGAAGAATTTCAGATCGAAGTAGAAGGCAGAAGAAGCCAGTCTACCAGATTATATAAAAACGTGGAGGGTATTTATGAGTAGACATGATACCGGAACGAAGTCATTTTCGTTTGAGAGAGTTCTGTGGGAGATACAAAGAGCCTTTTATTCTTTTAAGAATAGTCCCGTTCTTGCTCTTTTGCTAATGCAGGCAGCGGCATTCATTTTTGTGCAGGCAAAAGGAGCAGGAAAGATTTATCTTGATATGATAGGAATCCTGCTTGGAATTACTTTATTATCCTGGTTTTTTACGTCAGTGATCCATGGAAATAAAAAGATTGTCATTTACACTTTATTGCTTCTTACCGTAGGAACGATGCTTCAATGTATTTTCAGGGAAGAACAGGTTTTAAAGAATCCACAGTATTATGAGACACATAATCCGGCTGCCGCTTTGCAGTTTCAATATATTCTTGGATTTGTAATGGCGCTTGTAGCGGCATTCCTTTATCTGAATTGTAAGAATCTGTCCTCAACAAAGGCTCTAAAGAAGTTAAATTTATCATCTGTAAAAGTTTGCAGGATGTTCTTTTATTTTTCATTGTTTTTATCAGTGATTACGCTTGCTCTTGCAAAGAGTGTAGGAAACGTAAGAAACTGGATTACAATCGGAGGAGTGTCGCTGCAGACAACAGAATTTATCAAGTTTTTGTATGTATTTATTGCAGCGGGACTACTTGGAACAAAGGAGAATCCAGATAAAGAAAATATCAGAGCATTTTATATCGTGACGTTTATAGAAGTATTATTTCTGGCATTACAGAGCGAGTTTGGTACGATGCTATTGATTCTCATGTTATTTTTGACGTTTATATTTTTATTTATACCGGATATACGGTATTTTATCGGAACAGTGCTTGTTATGGCAGCAGGATCTTTGGGACTTTCAGTTATTGGAATGCAGTTGACAAAGTGGAAAGCTGCGGGAGTATTTCTTGGAACGAATAAGATTGCACAAATTTTTCTTTCAAATTATAACAAGATTGCAAATCGTTTTATTTACTGGCTTCATCCGGAAAAAGATGCATTAGGACTTGGCTACCAGCTTCTTAAGGCAAAAGAATCGATTGTTCTTGGTGGATGGTTTGGAACATCTTCTGTTACAGAACTTCCGGTTAAGACAAGTGATCTTGTGTATCCGGCGCTGATTCAGCGATGTGGCATGGTGTTTGCTTTGCTTGTATTTATTGTATTTATTATGATGTGGCTTGAAGGTGTTCAGCTGTTTGTAAGAAAGCAGGACCGCTATCACAGGGCGGTGGGAGCTGGTTTTGTCTTCATGCTTTTTGATCAGACATTGATTATTATTGCCGGAAGTACCGGTCTTTGTCCACTTACCGGAATTACATTGCCATTTATTTCAAGTGGCGGAAGTTCTCTGATGATCAGTTTTATGATTGTGGGATTGATCGTAGCTGTATCAAGTAATGTCAAATGGAAAGGAACGCTAGAAGATGAAGAAGAACAAGATAAATTTTTTAAGGAGAACGCAGTTACTGCAAAGTGCCACACTTATCTGCGTCATCTTAATGATCATTTCCCTCGTAAGAGTTTCCGCGCTGATGCCGGGCGTGTCCGAAGAAGCGGACAAAAAGAAGAGTCAGGCGAAGGCAAAGGTGTATGAGAAAGAGTATGTCAGAGGGTCTATTTTAGATCGGAATGGAAATACGATCGCATTTTCTCAGAAGCCGGGAGGTACACGTACGTATTCTCATCCATATGCGTTTTCGAATCTGGTCGGCTACTGGTCTAAGATTTATGGGACATATGGCGTAGAAAAGACGATGAATGATGTGCTTGTTCACAGTGATTGTGGTAATAGGGATCAGGAAAAAAGAGGGGCAGATGTCACACTTACCATTGATGCAGCGCTTCAGGAACAAGCATATAAAGATATCAAAAAGTATAAAGGTTCCGTTGTCGTGATGAATGCAAAGACAGGGGAACTTCTAGCACTGGCTTCTTCTCCAACCTTTAATGTGACAGAAATCGAAGAAAAATGGAAAGAAATCAATGAAAAAGAAGGAGTATTTTTTTCCAATGCCTACCAGAATCCGGTAGCACCTGGTTCGGTATTTAAGCTGATTACTTCCAAAGAAATCATAGAAGCAGGAATTGAGAAAGAAGAAGTAGAAGATACTGGTTCTCTTAAAGTGAATGGACAGACGATAAGGAATTATGGGGGAAAGGCTTATGGAAGTATTGCTTATCGGGAAGGTTTCGTGAAGTCATCGAATGTATACTTTATGAACCGCGCATTAAAGCTTGGTGGACTGCGATTATATAAAACAGGAAAAAGCTTTTTATTAGGGGAAGATATTTCTCTTGATTTTGCAACACTACATTCGAATTTTGATTTAAAAGATTACGAGGATAATATTGTTGCAACAACAGCATTTGGACAGGGAGAAACATTAGTTACCCCATTGCAAATGGCGATGATCACACAAAGTATTGCAAACGATGGAGAAATGTTAAAACCATATCTTTTTAAATCTGTAGTCAATAGCAAGGGAAAGATAACGCAGGAAGGAAAGACGGAAAAGCTGGTAAAAACAATGGATGCAGATACAGCAGAAGAAATCAAAGAAGTGATGAAGGAAGCGGGAGAATCCTATGGGCTTTCTGAAGTAGGAGAACAGGGATACTCGATTGCTGCAAAGACCGGAACTGCCGAGAGAGGCGACGGGACCAATAACGCGTGGCTTGTCACATTTGCTCCGGCAGATGATCCACAGTATATTATCGTAGCGAACCGTTTAAAGACAACAGAAATCGGAAAGACACTTGCGCCGGTAGTAGAAGATTTATATGATACACTGTTTGATCATGAGTAAAAACTCATGAAGGGACAGCGTTTCTGGTGGATGATTGCCCGTTTCAAGCAGCATATATACAGAAAAAGGAAGGGATTTCTGAATAGAATTCTTTTGATTTCCTGTTGCTTGTTCTTTTTGTTCAAGAAGAGCATGGAGAAAGAACGTAAGCTCCTGAATCAACATCTGCTGTCCTTTGAGATCAGGAGAAAGATTATAGGAAAAGCGGAGCGTATATGGTGGATTTGGGTTATTCAGAAAATAATAACAGTAAGTAAAATCCAGAAGAGTGACCATCCTATACTGATCCGTTGTTCTTATGAGAAGGTTTGACGGATGAAGATCGGTATAAAGAATGCCGTTTTCCAGAAGATAAGCAAGCACTTCTCCGGTGGAAAATAGAATCCGTAACAAATCTTTTAAAGATAAAGATGGCACAAGTTCAGGGAGTAAAGTGCCTTCGCAGTGTTCCATACAAAGAGCAAGAAGTGGAACGTTTGTTCCTGGTAAAGTGAAGTCTTCCTGAAATCCATAATAATGTGGAAGAGACGGGTGGGACAGAGGAGATAATCCTTCATATTCATCAAGCAGGGCCTGGCGGACAGAAGGAATATTTTCACTGCATTTTAATATGTATTGATGTTTAGAATCTGCAGCCGTATATATTAAAATATCTTTTTTCTTCTGATAAAATGTAAGCTCAGAAAAAGATTCGGGAAACATGGAAAACCTCCTTTGGTAGATATGTACTCTCGGAGTCTTTCTTGCACTTGCTTTTGTGGCTGCTTTTCCGCCAGTTGCACCCGAATTTTATCAACGTACGCACCACGTACGCCTCAAAAATTTGGGCACAATTGACAAAAAAACTTCTCACAAAATCAAGCACAAAAAGATTCCGAGAGTACATAGATTTTTTATGTGATTCAGTGTATCATAAAGAAAAGAAATTTTCAAATAGAGAGGGGAGGAAGTACGGTGGCTTTCTTTTTTGCAAGTGAAATAAACCGACGCTCATCCAATGAGGACAGCTATTGCCAGATGGAGTTTCGCATGAATGCGGAAGCAGCAGTAAGAGCTATGGTAGTTGCTGATGGAATGGGTGGACTTTCCGGGGGAAAATATTATTCAGAAGCAGCGGTTAATATGTGGTATCAGGAACTGCTTGCGACGATGATGAGTGAAAGATTTCGAGGGAATCCTTTAGACAGACAGATTGAGATTTTGCAGGAATTTTCGGAAGAAATATATAGTAAGTTGAATCAGAGGTTATATAAGAATGGTTTAGATGCCGGAATGAAAGGTGGAACTACGTTATCCTCTGTCATCCATTTCTGGGATACGGTTATCGTATCAAACTGTGGAGACAGTCCGGTGTACCGTATTAAAGATGGTAAAATTACATTAGTCAGTGAGATACAGAATGTAGCAGAGAAGATGGTCAGAGAAGGAAAGACAGCACCAGGATCGGTATTGTATTATCAGAATAAGAATCGCCTTCTTGATTATCTTGGTAAGCGAAAGGAATGTATCCCGTATTGTTCTGTGTTTCAGGCTGAAGAAGCTGATGGGATATTAATGGGGTCAGATGGAGCATTCGGAGACCTTACATTAGAAGAAATTCAATCTGTACTTTGCAACTGTGAACGTCCACAAAAGGTGATCGGACGGATTTTTGAAAAGGCAAGGGAAGCGGGAGAAGAAGATAATCAGACGGCAATCTTTTACTTGAAGAAGGAAAAAGAAAAAAAGAAAAAAGAAGTCGAAATGGAAATAGAATTTCCCAAAACAGATATAAGACAGGCAGTTCCTAAAGAGGAGAATTGCTGTTATACAAAGCTTTCCGAGAAAAAGAAACCGATATCGTTAAAAGAGAAATTATTAGGGAACCGTTTTATAGGAGGGCGGTAATATGAATTGTTATTTTGAAGAGGGCGAAGTTTTTACCTGGATTCGTGACAGAGAGAGGTCCGGTGAAAATATGGTCGTATCTTTAAAAATGTTAAAAGAATGTCACCGTACCGGAAGTAAGCAGGCAATGATAGCGGAAGATATCCGAACAGAGAAGAAATACTTTGTAAAGGTGTTGTTTTGTAATGATCTAGAGCAGGTTTACGTAGAAAAAGAAAGTAAAGTACAACTGTATTCTCCGTATATTATTCGGATTTACGGAGGGATGCTTGATGAGAAAAATAAACGTTTTATCACATTAGTAGAATACATTGAAGAAAGTGATCTGTCCGAGCTGATGCGCGGAAAGGGAATCGCCGGAGATACCTGGAATGAAAAGATGAGAGTAAGGAATCGTATCGCAATGAAGTTCTTGTACGGTATTGATCACTATATGTCTATGTATCAGCAAGATCCGATCGTTCACAGAGATTTAAAACCGGAGAATGTACTGGCTTCTCCTGATGGGACGATAGTAAAGATCATTGACTTTGACTGGGTACATTTACACGCATCCAACGTAACAGTGATGCTTCGGAGAGAACAGAAAGGAACCCCGGGGTACGCAGATCCAAGATATTGGAACAGTTACATTTGCCACCCGGAGATGGATATTTATTCTGCTGGTCTTGTTCTTTATTTTATTTATACAGGTAAACACCATTTCTACGGAAGTGAAGAAATAAAGAATTATATGATAGGCGATGATTATGCGTATCAGTTAAAAGAGATGCCGGGAATTGATGAGCGGTTAAGCAGGATTATTGCGAAAATGATCGCGAGAGAAGAAGAACGTTATGGAAGCATTAAAGAAGTGATTCAGGATATGACAGCATACCTGACATCTGTAAGAAAGCTTCCGGAACTTCCAGAACTTCTGACGCAGTCACAAGAAGAGAAAACAATCCGTTTTTCTTATCGGATCGGCGATGTGAAATATAGTCCCTATATGAAAAATTATCGTTTTATACCGATTGAATTTGGAACAAAGCAGGAACGAAGCCAGAATGGAAGAATGAGTGGACATATCTTATCCTTTTATCGAATGGATGATAAGATTAAAGTCATTCTTTTACATGAAGACTGCCATATTATAAAGCAGCAAAGAGAAGGAGAAGTCTGTGCAGGGGATGTATTTACCTACGCAGGAACAAATATTGAAATTTTGCAGATTAAAAGATAGGAGATATGTCATATGAACGAGAACTGGAATCCAGAAATTCCTTTAAATTTACAGCAGAATTTTAAAAAAGAAAAAGAACAGGCATTTACATTATATTTAGATTTTGTAGTAGATGCAACAGCATCTATGTACACCGTATTTCCGGCAGTATATTATGCGGCCGCCCATTTTTTAGAATGTTTATCAAAGTATGAAGTCTATCCGCAGATTGGACTTACTTTAATAAGAAATGAAGAAAACGGAGAAGAGACAGAGACGGTTTTATTTGAAGGAAGAGATGCTTTCACTTCGGATATTTCAGTTTTTTTAAAAAAGTTAAAGGGAATAAAGCTTTACGGAGGCGGTAATGATGGAAAGGAATCTGTCCATAAAGCGATCGGAAGTTCTTTACGTAAATTCCCGGTAACAGGAAGAAATAAAGCAGTGTTGGTTTTTACAGATGCCTATGGAAGTAATGATTATGAAGAATATATTCAGTATCCGGTCGGTCAGGTAATCTTTTTTTCGACAGATGAAATGAGTGAGGAAGATTTTCATTTTTGTTTTGTAAAGCCGGATGGGGAATTAGACGAAGAAGCCTCCCCAATGTTTATTAAAATTGATAAATTACTTAAGCCAATGAGTACAGAGTTTTTGGACAATATTGTAAAGCCGTTAAAAGATCTGATGAAAGGTGTATCGATTGGTGCATAACATCATTTATAAGAAAGTGAGGTGAGAGACATGGAAGAAATGGAACGTATGGAAACTGTCCCAATGGGGAGCGGAAGTAAAGAGCAATTATTTGAAAAAGGACATCCGGTCATTCGGGAATTAAAAAGAATTCCGGAAATCATTTTTGAGGAGCAGATCGCAATGCTGCCTTCTTCCGCAATCCCGGTAAAGTCTTTATTTGCAAGAAAGCAGATGGATCATTATCATGTTGACTCACTGATTTTAAAGAAGATAGCCATGCAGGTATTACACATTTTAAGACAGTTATCCGAATGTCATATTTATCCCGGAATTATTGATTTGCAGGACTTATATGTCGATATGAATAACAGTCAGTATGGGGTCGTACTCCTACATCCGGAAAAGTTTCAGCTTCTTACATTTGAGCAGGATTATGAATGGTATCCGGAAGATGAAAGAATATTTGGCGATGCCGTTTTATTTGATGAGAAGCTGCAGCAGATAGCAGATAATCGTCTGATCTACAAGATTCTTGTAGCAAGTGCAAGGGGAAATGTTAAAGTTCCGCCACTAAAAACAGAAGCAGATTATTCAGAACTTTTCTATAACATTCTTTCTGAAGAATGGAAACAGATTTTTGAAAGAAGAGAAATCTGCAGTTATGAGAAGCTGCAGCAGTTATTAGAAGACTCCATACAGATAGAAGAAGAATTTGCCAG
This sequence comes from Anaerobutyricum soehngenii, assembly GCF_009697165.1. Taxonomy (NCBI): domain Bacteria; kingdom Bacillati; phylum Bacillota; class Clostridia; order Lachnospirales; family Lachnospiraceae; genus Anaerobutyricum; species Anaerobutyricum soehngenii. The sequence continues at coordinate 24,049 of NZ_VULP01000021.1, forward strand.
AATGACGAAAGAAAGCTTAGATGAAAAGTCCGAGCAGAAAAAGCAGGAAAAAACAGAGAAATTCCATACTAAAAAGGAAAATGAAGGCGAAGAAGAACAGTTTGCTCTTTTTGTTATTTTAAGAACAGAATTAGACAATTCCAAAAAAATAAGCAAAATGCTTTATCTTTTACAAGATGAGCTAGAATTAGAGAACACCCTTTTAGGACATAGCTGCCAGCAGGCATTTGTCTTTGGAAATGGGGCAGTACAAGTAAAGAAGTTTCAACGATATCATAAAGATTTCCGATGTCAGTTTCCTCAAGTAATACGAGAATACTCTGCAGGAGAAGCCTTAATTATCGGGACAGATCTCCTACAGGAAAAGAAAGAAGAACTACTGCTGAAAAATAAGGGAGAAAAACAACAGTTTTACCTGTATATCCTTATGGATGGCAGAATAAAAAACGATCAGCTCTTTCAGATCGCTCTTATAAAGCTTAAGAAAGTCAGGGAAGAAGGCGTAGAACTAAAATTGAGAATGGTCGATAACATTTACTGTGAAGCCTGTCAGAAACTAAAAGATGTTGTGGAGGATACCCAAAGATGCTGCTAAATAAGTTAAAACAGTTTCATCAACAGACCATGGAACGATATCGTGACGAAGAAAACATGGAACCATGGAAGAAAGCAGTCATGGAAATTCATGAAAAAGCCACATTTCTTTTTTATTATGATGCAACACTAGAGCAAAACAGCAGAACAGCAACCCTTCGAATCCAGGGAACCCTCGTGAAAGGGGAACTCCCCGTAGGAAGTGTACTTCACTTTTATACAGGAGAAGGCAGACATGTGGGAAGTGGCACGATATTAAGTGAACCCGAAGAAAAAGAACAGGGAAGAAAGGGTCTGCTAAAAAGACGAAGAAACGAATTCGAAATAAAGATAGATACCTATCTTGGGAAAGAAACGATAAAGATGAATGAGACACAAAAAAAGAAAATGATTCAGCATTTTGAAACCCAAATATCATTGATAACAAATCCTGATTTGATGGATTAAAGAGACGAAACCCAGAAACTTTATATAAAATAAAATGTGAAGATAGTCGCGGCGTAGAAAATGCCTGACCGGCATTTTTACTTGCTCCGACATCACATTTTATTTTATATAAAGTTTCTGGGTTTCTGTTCTTTGGCGCCAGATGACATCAGGATTTTGTGTGGAGAAAATAAGGGGTTTCTCCAGAAGATTATGATTTTTAATCAAAGAACTATTTCGCCATTAGAAAATAGCAGTAAAAGCCAAAGTATTTCGATTGCTCCGATTTCTTTTAATGTAATATATTTATAATTCCGTAAGAAGATATCCTCATCTGGAGATTTTTATTCTAATTGAAAACCATAGACTTCTGGGCAAGCCCCTTATTCACATCCAAGATTTAAATACTAATTTCCAGTTGGAGTCAAAAAACAGAAAAGCAGAAATTTGATATAGAAGAAAATGTGATGTCGGAGCAAATAAAAATGCCGGTCAGGCATTTTCTATGCCGCGACTATCTTCACATTTTCTTCTATATCAAATTTCTGCTTTTTGTTTCTTTAGTCCCTCAAATTAGCATTTAATCCCCATTCTCACCAACTGTAGATTTAGAATAGCCAGAAAAAAGAAAAAATAATACATCCCAGATGCGGCTTGGGAGCGTGTTTAAGATGCGGATGAGCATTTTAAACACAGCGACTACAGAGCAGATGGGATATGGTAGTTTTTCTTTTTTCGTCTATACCAAATCCACAAATCAGTATTGGCGTTATCGGAAGAGTGAAAGTAATTCGTTGATATCTTTTCCTTCGCTATTTTGTGCGAGTGTCATGAGCTGTTTTAATTTTTCATTCTGTTTGCCTTCAGAACCATTCATAAGTGAATTTAAGAGGAAGAACAGAGAAGGATCGGAGAATGGATTTTGCTCTGTAGAGGGTGACGTATCTGCTGCTGATGTGGCAGGTGCGGATGATTGCACAAGCTCAGGATGTTCAGAGAGTATTTGATTATATTTTTCATAGAATCTTGAAAAGTTCAGAATTTGCAGGATGTTATCAATTTGATGGGCTTTTTCTTCGGAGACGGAATTACGGACAGAACGAAGTATAGATGCAATATCCTGAGCGTTATTTTCAAAGCCGCATGCGCTTAGTCGTTCGCTGTCATCAAATCCTTCCATGATTTTCTGCATTTCAGATATTTTGAGACAGAGAGCTAAAAATTTTCCAAGATTGGCATTACAGTGAGGAATGATATTTTCTAAAATAGTAAGATTATCATCGTTAATAAGACGGGAGAGTGGGGATGGGGAATCATTTAAATTTTGCATGGAAACCTCCTTTGAATTCGAATAGAAAGATTCAGATAGAAAGATTTTGAGAATATATAGGAAAACTACCTGAAACATTTTCATATAATATAATGATGTCAGGGTCAAAAGGTCAAAACACCGTTCGTGCTTGCACGATAAGGTGTTTGACTTTGGGACCCGCGAAATATGAGAAAGTAGCGATTTACGTAGTAAATCAGCGGATTTCGAATGTTTCAGAATTACGGGAGTAGCGTTAGCTACGGAGTAATTCGTGACATCATTAATATGCAGGTAGATTTATCTGTAATTATTTCATTTTATGAGGGGAGAGATAGGATTATGAATGAAAATCTTATTGTAGAAGATAATACGATTTATGAGATAGATCCGGAATGTCTTAAGAAAAAACGAGAGCGGGAGGCAAGAAAAAAGAGTGAAGAAAAATTAAAGAATGATGCAGAATACCGGAAGAATCAGCGATAAAATAAGTAATAGAGAAAGATAAGAAATAAGAAATAAAAAAGGCATTATACCAGCAAAAACAGTGCAGGTACAATGCCTTTTCTGTTAGTTACAGTTTAGTAAATTAGTAAAGAATCAGCAGCCGCAGCCACATCCACAGCCGTTGCCGAAAGTACCGATACCACAGCCATTGCCACAGCAGCAGAGAATGAGAATGAGCCAGATTAAATTATCATTACCACATCCGCATCCACAGTCGTTGCCGTTATTACAGCATAAAAGGATTAAAAGAAGCCAGAAGCAGTTATTAAAACCACCATCGTTACCACAGTTACATCCACATCCGGAAGAACAGGAATTCTGGCAGTTTGTAGCAGCTAAATCACTCATGGGATTTCCCCCTGTTTTTTGATTACAGTTTATAGTATGCATGATAAAAAGAATGTTGCTTTCAAGTTGGAAAAATTTCCGTAAACAGAAAAAATACAGGAGAATTTTTAGGAAAAGCGAAAAAACAGAAGGATTGGTATGTAAATATTTCATAAAAAATGGAATTAAAAAATGTTTTTCTTGTTTTTTTTGAAAAAAATGAAAAAATGGCTTGTTTTTTATTCAAAAATAGCATACAATTACCACTGGTATAAAAAAGAAGTAAAGAAAAGCGGTTAAAACTTTGTTTTTAGTTGCTTTGGAAATATATTAGTGTTTACACTAGATAAATTTTGGGAGGTAAAGAAGTGAAACCATACAGAGAATTAAGCAAAGAAGAATTACTGGCATTACAGGAAGAATTACAGGCAGAATATGATGCAGAAAAAGCGAAAGGTCTGAAGCTGGATATTTCAAGAGGTAAACCAGGAAAAGAACAGCTTGATTTATCTATGCCGATGATGGATGTTTTAAACGGAGAGACTGTTCTTAATGCAGAGAATGGAACGGATGTAAGAAATTATGGCGTGTTAGACGGTATTCCGGAAGCAAAAGAACTTATGGCAGGAATGGTAGGAGCGAAACCTTCTCAGATGATCGTACTTGGTAACTCCAGTCTTAATATTATGTATGACTGTGTGGCTCGTGCAGAACTTTTTGGAATTATGGGAAGTACTCCTTGGTCACAGCTTGATAAAGTAAAGTTTTTATGTCCGGTACCAGGATATGACAGACATTTCGGTGTGACAGAGCAGTTTGGTATTGAGATGATCAATGTACCTATGACAGAAGATGGTCCGGATATGGATGTCGTTGAGGATTATGTGAATAATGATCCTTCTGTGAAGGGAATCTGGTGTGTGCCAATGTTCTCTAATCCAGGTGGCGTTGTTTATTCTGATGAGACAGTAAAAAGATTTGCGAATTTAAAACCAGCCGCAAAGGATTTCCGTATTTTCTGGGATAATGCATATGGTATTCATTATCTGTATGACAGACCGGAAAGTGAGCAGCCACATATTTTAAATATTTTAGAAGAATGTGAGAAGGCTGGCAATCCGGATATGGTATATGAATTCTGCTCAACATCAAAGATTACCTTCCCGGGAGCAGGTGTGGCAGCAATGGCCTCTTCTGAAGCGAATGTCGCTGATACCAAAGCCAAATTACAATGGCAGACAATCGGACCAGATAAGATTAATCAGTTACGTCATGTAAGATATTTTAAAGATATTAACGGAATGAAAGAATATATGAAGAAACATGCCGAGATCATTCGTCCAAAGTTTGAGGCAGTATTAGAGACATTAGAAAAAAAACTTGGTGAGTTAGAAATCGCATCCTGGAGCAAACCGGTTGGCGGATACTTCATTTCCTTTAATGCCCAGAAGGGATGTGCCAAGGCAATCGTAGCTAAATGTAAAGAGGCAGGTCTTGTACTTACAGGTGCGGGTGCAGCATATCCATATGGTAATGATCCGGAAGATTCTAATATCCGAATCGCTCCTACCTTACCTTCTACAGAAGAGTTATCAATCGCGACAGCATTATTTGTAACATGTACAAAGCTTGTAACGGTAGAGAAGCTTCTTGCAGAGATGTAATGTCGGATGAATTCAAGGATGTCAGGTATCCAGTTTTCAGTCTGCTTTTGAATTGTGGTTTATTTTAGCAGAACGATTATGATAAAATAATAACAGATATATTAAAAAGAGAGAGAATTCACCAGTTAACATCAAAACTGGGAGTTTCCTCTCTTTTTTTGTCATTAAAAAAAGAGTAGATTTTTGTACAAAATGAAAAACATAGCAAAAAAGTTGTACAAAATTGGATACATATATTCTCATAAGCTATTGTTTGTGATATAGTTAACACAATAAATTTAAGGGTAATTATGACTTTAACAAACTAGGGAGGTATCTATGAGAGGAGTAGAAACAAGAATTCAGGAAATCAGACATGCTGTATTTACTGAAGTAGCTAAAATGGCTTATGAAGAGGGACCTGTTGATAAAAAGATTGAGGCGCTGCCTTATAAAATCATACCTGGTGAAACCGGTAATTTCAGAAATGACGTTTTTCTTGAAAGGGCAATCGTAGGAGAACGACTCCGAATGGCAATGGGTCTGCCATACAGAGGAGCAGCAGAACCAGCACCGGTATCTGATGGAATTATGGAGGCAGATAAGCCAGAAGGCTACTATACTCCACCACTTATTAACGTAATTAAGTTCGCATGTAATGCATGTGAGGAAAAGAAAGTACATGTAACAGATGGATGTCAGGGATGTCTGGCACATCCTTGTATGGAAGTATGTCCAAAGAAGGCAATCTCTCTTGATCGCGTAACCGGTAAGTCCATCATTGATCAGGATGCCTGTATCAAATGTGGACGTTGTGCTACTGTATGTTCCTATAATGCGATTATTGTTCAGGAACGCCCATGTGCAAAAGCATGTGGTATGAATGCTATCACATCTGATGAGAACGGAAAAGCAACGATTGATTATGATAAATGTGTATCCTGCGGAATGTGCCTTGTAAACTGTCCATTTGGTGCAATTTCTGATAAGTCCCAGATTTATCAGGTAATCAAGGCAATCCAGTCCGGTGAAAAGGTATATGCTGCAGTAGCACCTGCATTCGTAGGACAGTTTGGACCAAAGGTAACACCGGAAAAGCTTCGTGCAGCCATGAAAGAACTCGGATTTGCCGATGTACTTGAGGTAGCGATCGGAGCGGACTTATGTGCGAAACAGGAAGCAGAAGACTTCTTAAAAGAAGTACCGGAAGAACTTCCATTTATGGCAACATCTTGTTGTCCGGCATGGTCCGTAATGGCTAAGAAGCTCTTCCCAGAGTATGCAAACTGTGTATCCATGGCATTAACACCAATGACATTAACAGCAAGATTAATTAAAAATCACACACCAGATGCCAAAGTCGTATTTATTGGACCTTGTGCAGCGAAGAAGCTTGAAGCGATGAGAAGAACCGTTCGAAGTGAAGTAGACTTCGTACTTACCTTCGAGGAAATGAGTGGAATTTTCGCAGCAAAAGACTTAGATCTTGAAGCAATGCATGAAGACGTAGACGGTGTTAACGATGTATCCGCAGACGGAAGAAACTTTGCCGTATCTGGTGGAGTAGCACAGGCTGTAGTTGATGTAATCAAGAAAGAATATCCAGATAAAGAAATCAAGGTAGCTAACGCAGAAGGTTTAGAGGAATGTCGTAAGCTTATGATGATGGCATCCAAAGGCAAATATAATGGCTATCTGATAGAAGGTATGGCATGTCCAGGTGGTTGTGTAGCCGGAGCTGGAACAATGCAGCCAATTAAGAAGTCTCAGGGAGCTGTAAAGATTTATGCTACAAAAGCAAATCATAAAGTAGCTACTGAAACAGAATATGTAAAAGAATTAGATAAATTAGTAGATTAAACCTGATTAGTAGATTTCGTGTAGACGAAAAAAGAAAAAATACCATATCCCACCTGCTCTGTAGTCGCTGTGTATAAGATGCTTGTCCGCATCTTATACACGCTCCGAAGCCGCATCTGGGATATGGTATTTTTTCTTTTTTCTGACTGTTCTAAATCCACAGTTGGCGAAAAATCCTGATTTCGGCTGAAACCTAAAAAAAGTTATTTTATGGAATATTGTTGCACAATATGTAAATGCCTGGTATTCTATAACTAGCATATTTTGCAGATGAAAGGAGAAAGATTTATGGAAAGAATCAGACAGATGACAGACACACGAAGATGTGCTCTCCTGTGGGCGGCGACGGTATTGCTGACGGCAGCATTGTTGTTTTTGTGTGGGGGAAAGGTACATGCGCGGGAAGAGGATGATGATTGGATGCGTGATACATTCAGTCGTTATACAATGGCGGCGATGCTTAGCGGTCAGGAAGAGAACTATTTTAACGATTCCGGGCAACCAGATGCGCTGACAGTGCTTAATTATACTGCATATAAGATGTATCAGAATGGTGATACAGATACAATCTCATTTGATAAGTTCTATGAGGAGTATGTTTGTGAGAACTTTTCAGTAGTTGTAGACAAAAAGTCTTTAAAAGATGCGGCTGAGTTAGATAATGGAACATCCATATTTTTTGATTATAATAGGGACACAGATGAGATAAGTATACATGGTATGTCAGCAGGTGGCGATTCTAAACGATGTGTGTACATAGGATGGCAGGATAAGGATAATAATAATGATCAAACGGTTCTCTATGGTATGTGGAAAGATCCGGAGCCAGCAGGGGAATGGAAAGATTATTATGTGACATTGACAATTAGTGGATATGGAGACGATGCTAAGATTGTTAGTTATCAAAAAATAGAAGATAATGATGTAAAGTTTTCCAGTGAATTTTTCACGATTAATTATGATGACAATGGTTATGATGAAATAAATTGTAAGAGAGAGCTTAATGGAAAAACAAGAATTGTATTACCGTGCTATGAAGAGGTTCATTGCCGTGCAGCTATGACTTATCAGAATGAAAGAGTAGAGACCACAGGGCTTGCAGGAATTAAGGTGACAAGTCCGGATAATGAGATTGTTTCTGTATATGATGATAATGAAAGCTACGAGGAATTATCTTCCGTTTCGGGGAATAAAGTAGGAACGGTTAATCTCACGTGTGCGTTCCAGTCTAAGACAGGAGAGACTGTTTACACAGAGACCTTACCATGCGATGTAGCCAAGTTTGAAGCAGGCAGAGACAATGCCAGATATGATAGCTATGGTATGTGTGTTCTTTATAATACAGGTGTAGAGATTTTTGCAAAAACAGAAGGAATTGATGAATATAAGAAGCAAAACTTAGTTTCTTATGAATGGAAATCTGCTAAAATCCCTGAGATAAATGGAAAAACAACAGAATCTGTTAAATATACAGCTCCAAATAATGAGAAAGAAGCAGAAATTTCTGTTGATATTTATATTGATGGCGAGAAGATTACAACACAATTTGTTTACTTAAAAGTGAAAAATGGTGTTTTAGATTATACGGTTTATGAAATGCCTGGAACAGCAATGAAAAAGCAGGATACAACTGCCCCATTACTTCTTAATAAACGCTATTTCATTGATTTAACAGGAGGAGACTTTGGCTGGGATTATGGTAATAATGCAGATCAGTGTTTCTCTTCATGGGAATTTACTATGGATGGTAAGACATTTACTATAACAGATAAAGAAGCCGAAGATTATGATACACCAATTCAACAGCCAGATTTTATGACTTATGGTAGAGGTATCGCTGGTGGGGCAACACCGAATTGTTTGTTTACTGTGAAGAAAGCAGGACAGCTTACCGTAACAGGTACTATCTATCAGAATAATAAAGTATTTAGAACAATATCAAAGACTTTTACTGTAAAAAGTGAGAATACGAATGGAACAACATCAAAACCACAGCAGCCAACACAGCCTGCTTCCTTACAAAAAGGAATTAAAGTAACAGATAAGAAATCCAAAGCAGTATACAAAGTAAATGGTAATAAGACAGTTGAATATAATAAAGCAAATAAAAAAGCGAAGAAAGCAACAGTTCCATCAACGATTACTGTAAATGGAGTGAAGTATCAGGTAACATCCATTGCAGCTAAAGCATTTGCCAACAACAAGAAGTTAACAAAGATTGTCATCCCGGCAAGTGTAAGAAGCATTGGAAAACAGGCATTCAGTGGATGCAAGAATCTTAAGAGTATTACGATTAAGACAACGTATCTTACAAAGAAATCCATAGGTGCGAAAGCATTTAAAGGAATTCATGCAAAAGCAACGATTAAAGTACCAAAGAAACAGAAGAAAGCATATCAGAAGTTCTTAAAAACAAAAGGAATTGGAAAAGGTGTGAAAATTAAATAAATGCTACAAATCAGTGGAAAGTGTAAGAATGCCCCGGCATTCCTGTTGATTTGCAGGATTTAGAGTACAAAGGAAAACGATATATCCAGGATGCTCCTTCAAAGAGTGTTAAAATGCAGGTGAGTATTTTAAACACAGCAAGGATAGAGCAGATGGGGTATATCGTTTTCCTTTTTTCTATACTAAAGGCTATACCTTAAAATCCATTCTTAATAATTATTAAGTAGCCAGGGAATGTTTTTGTTATGTATAATAAAAATGTGAACATTCTTTTAATTTATGATAATGTTTGATGATTTTTCAGAGTAATTGTGATATTATATAAAAAAGTTTCAAGCGACTATTTTAAAGCTTTGATAGGCTTTTTATAAAGAATGTACTGTTGGAGTCTTCACTGTATGTATATACCTTTGTGATTGATTTTTTGTTGGTTGCACCCATATTTTATCAATGAACGCACTGTGTATGCCTCAAAAACTTGGGTACGTCTAATAAAAATCTTCTCACAGATTAAGTACAAAAAGATTCCGAGAGCACATAAGAGTATTAAGGAGGTAAGTATGTTTCGGAAGAAGAATGGGCAGGAGTTTATGGATGAGCTGAACGTGGATTCATCTGTGAATGATAAAGAAGAGAAAAAAGGATTTTTCCACAAGAGGAAGAAGAAAGATATTAATCTGTATGAAGATGATATGGGATATATCGATGAGGACAGTGATTTTTCAGAAGAAGAATATGATAAAGAATTAGATGAGTTACAGGAAGATGAGAAGCCAGAAAAAAGGAAGAGAAGATTTTGGCATCGGAAGAAAGAAGATACACTGGAAGAAGAAAATCAGACAGAAGAATTAGCAGAGGAACATCATGATGAAGAAGGTTTTCTCAGTGATGAGGATGCGATTATTCTGCAGGAGCCGGAAAAGAAGAAGTTTTCTAAGAAGAAGCTGGCGCTCATCTGTGGTACGGCAGCAGTCATAGTGATAGCTGTTGTTTTTTTTGTTATTCGGAATATGGGTGGTACAAGCGAAGGAAAGGCGTATGTAGAATCTGTTCGTGAGATTACAGGACTTGGAACGGCTGCCGGGGCGAATAATCGTTATACAGGAACGGTTGATGCAGAGAGTTCATGGAAGATTAATTTACAGTCGGATATGTCTGTAGAGAAGCGTTATGTGAATGTTGGCGATCAGGTGAAAAAGGGAGATAAGCTGTTTAAATATAATACTCAGGAATTAAAGCTTTCAAAAGAAAAGAAAGAGCTGGAACAAGAGACTTTACAGAATGAGATTAATCAGTTGACAAAAGATATCAGTTCCTATCAGTCTGATTTGAAGTCTGCGAGTGCTACGGAGAAGATTCAGCTTCAGACGCAGATTTTAACAGCACAGACTACGATTAAGAAAGATCAGTATACGATCAAGACGAATAAAGAGACGATCAAGACATTAGAGAAGAATATTAAAGATGCTACAGTAAAGAGTAAGATGAATGGTCTTGTAAAGAAGATAAACAGTTCTCTGGAAAGCAGTTCTTCCTCAGGTGATGACAGTTCAGATGATGGTTCAGATTCCGGAGATGGAAGTTCAGATGATTCTACATATATGACAATTCTTGCAGTAGGTAACTACCGTATTAAAGGAAAGGTCAGTGAAACGAATGTTAACAGCCTGAATGAAGGGGATCCGGTTATTGTACGTTCAAGAGTAGATGATTCCCAGACCTGGAAAGGAACGATCAGCAGTATCAAGACAGATGCTACTGCAGATGATTCTACCGAGAGCAGCGATGAGATGGCTTATGATGATTCTTCAGATGGCAGTACAGGAGAGACTGCATCGAAATATAATTTCTATGTGAAGCTCGATGATGATAATGGCTTAATGATGGGACAGCATGTTCTTGTTGAACAAGATAACGGCCAGGATGAGAAGAAGGACGGTATGTGGCTGCCGGCTGCCTATATTAAGAAGAGTAACGGTAGGTATTATGTATGGCTGGATTCTCATAATAAGCTGAAGCTTCAGGAGATTACAGTTGGTGAGTATGATGAGAATCTTGATGAGTACGAAGTGAAGAGTGGACTCAAGACAACAGATTATATTGCATGTGATGACAGTACATTAAAAGAAGGTATGCGGGTTACAAGAGTTGCTCCGGAAGATAGTACTTCTGACTATGGAGAAGAACAGACAAGCGATGATGCCGAAACATTTGGAGCAGATGATTATGATTCCTATGAAGAAGATACTTCTGATTATGGAGAAGATACGTATGACAGTGGTTATGATGAAAGTATAGATGACGGCACAGATGCAGGGGATGATAGTTTCGATACAGGAAGTGACAGTTCAGATGCTGTTGATGATGGAACAAGTGACAGTGATGTTGCAGACTTTGGAGAATAGAGATTCTTAATCAGAAAGGACATACAGCATATGCTTTTAGAACTAAAACATATTTATAAAAATTATTTGCAGGATAAGATTGTCATACCAGTTCTTAAAGATGTGAATATCTCTATTGATGAGGGAGAATATGTGGCAATCATGGGCCCTTCCGGATCAGGAAAGACAACGTTGATGAATATCATAGGGTGTCTGGATCGGCCGACGAAGGGAGAATTTCTTTTAGAAGGGGAGTCTATTGTAGATTATAATGAAAATCGTCTCTCGGATCTTCGATTAAACACTTTGGGATTCGTATTCCAGAGTTTTAATCTTCTTCCGAAGCAGACCGCTCTTGATAACGTAGCACTTCCTTTAAGTTATGCAGGAATACCGGTGAAGAAAAGAAAAGAGATTGCTTTTCAGGCATTGAAAAGAGTTGGACTGGCGGATAGAGTACATTTCCGTCCAAGTCAGCTTTCTGGTGGACAGCAGCAGCGTGTGGCGATAGCCAGAGCACTTGTGAATAATCCTAAGATTATTCTTGCTGATGAGCCTACCGGAGCTTTAGACAGCCGTTCCGGTATTCAGGTAATGAATCTGTTTCAGCAGTTAAATGAAGAAGGTGTTACGATTATTATGATTACGCATGATGCGAATATTGCCAATCATGCGAAAAAAGTACTTCATATTTTTGATGGAGAGATTGTAGAAGATAAAGAAAGAAAAGAGAAAGAAAAACAACAGTCCGAAGTGCAGAGTGAGGCAGCAGAAAGTGTTTCATCAGAATTAGAAAAAGATTTCGGAGTGAATGCATGGGAAGGAGAGATCTGATTTGAAGGGAAAGAAGAAGATACTGCTTGCTGTAGTTTTAGTTCTCGTTATGGCAGTTGGAATCACTTCCATTATTGTTATAAGAAAGAGAAATAAAATTGTAGTAAAAGTATTCCCGGTAAGTATGCTGAACAGTTCTGACTGGTTTGATACAGATACTTCTCTTACGGGAACGCTTACTTCAGATTTTATACAGGAAGTACATGTTTCCGGTGGACAAAAAGTAAAGAAGATTTATGTCAAAAAAGGTGATAAAGTTAAAAAAGGCGATGTTCTTTTGAAGTATAATGTTGCGGAAAAAGAACTGGATTTAAAACTTCAGAAGCTTCAGATGCAGTCATCTGAGTTGGAAATTGCTGAGATGGAGAAGGAATTAAAGAAGCTTAAAAACACAAAGACAGTTGGTTCAATTGATACGGGAAACAGCAGAGTGATGGATGCATCTGTTAATCTTTCTGATATAAAGGGAACAAGCCTTCGCTACCTTATGGCAGAGGCGGAAAGGGATGGAACTACCGCAGTGAGCAATTCGAAAGCTACGAATGAGGCAGATGGAAGCGGCTCAGGTTCTGAAAGTGGAAGTGGCGCCGGCTCCGAGAGTGGTTCAGGAAGTGGAAGTGGCTCAGGCTCCGAAAGTGGTTCTGGAAATGGAGGCAGCGCTGGCTCCGAGAGTGGTTCAGGAAGTGGAAGTAGCTCAGGCTCCGAGAGTGGTTCAGGAAGTGGAAGTAGCTCAGGCTCCGAGAGTGGTTCAGGAAGTGGAAGTAGCTCAGGCTCCGAAAGTGGTTCAGGAAGTGGAAGCGGCTCAGGCTCCGAGAGTGGTTCAGGAAGTGGAAGTGGCTCAGGCTCCGAAAGTGGTTCAGGAAGTGGAGGCAGCTCCGGTTCCGAAGGCGGTTCTGGAAGTGGAGGCAGCTCAGGCTCCGAAGGTGGTTCTGGAGAAGAATCAGGAAAGGATGATGCGAAACTTTCCTTAAAATCCAGTGTGAATGATATTTCAGATAAAGCATCTGGTAGTGGCACAGAAAAAGATCCGTATATATTTAATTTAACAATGGATGGTAAAGTAAAAGGTTCCTTTATTAAGAAGTTGATTAATGATGGAAGTTATGCGGAATTTCGTGCTTATAAATCAGAGGAAGCAAAAAAACCATCCGCTACCTTTGAACTTGATCCAGGTACGAAAGTGAATGTTTATGCAGAAGATGGCTATACGGTCAATCAGTTAAATGAAGGTGGAGATACAAAAACTCTTCACAATTCTATTGATCTGGTCAGTGAAAAAGATGCATCTAGTGGAAATGGAAGTTCCGCTGGAAATGCCTATATTTATTATTTAAATGTAAATGGATTAGTAAAAGGATCTGTAATTTCTAGTCTTCATAAAGAGAATAAATATGCTACATTTATCGAATTTGATGAGAATGGAAAAGAAAAAGATCGATATGAATATAATCCTTCTAAAGTTTTTAAAGATCTCGATGAAGATGCATATTATACTGTTTCCAAAGGAAAAGAAAAAAGTCTTCATGATTTGAATGAACGGGCTGCATACAAAGATTTAAAGGCAGAAAGTCTGGAAGATGGACAGCAGGATGCAGATGGAAAGTATACATTCTATCTGCCTAAAGATGGGAAAATTAGCGGTTCACTGATTAATGATCTGATTAAGAAGGGGTTAACAGCGGAATTTATAGAATATGCTTCTGAGACAGATTATGATAATGAGAATACAGCAAATGCAAATAAATTAGAGATTACACCTGACAGTAAGTTTACAGTGGAACTTACAGATGGGACAGGGTATACGATTTCTTATTTAAAGAGTAAAGTAAAGAAAGAGGATTCAGCGGCTACAACAACTGAGAATAAAGGAAATACTGTTCCAACAACAAATAAGACACCGACGCCGGCGGCAGATAAGGAGATCAAGTTTAAACAGAATCGAAAGAAAGTAAAAGCGGGTAATGGCTATCTCTTTTCTGTAGTGTCTAAAGATGGAAGCTGGGGAAATGGAGAGGATGACCAGAGTAAGGTTACATGGACTTTATCAAATAATATTTCAAAGTATACAAGTATTGAGAAGACGAAGTCTGGTGTTTGGTTATATGTAGATGAAGGAGAACCGTCTTCTTCTATTACACTTACTGCGCAGGTTAAGAATGTAAAAGGTATTTCTAAAACTAAGATATCAAGAACGTTGGTTGTGAAAGAAGCGGATACCAGCGGTGGAGATAATACTGGCGGAGACGGCGGTGATGATGGAGATGGCGGTTCTGGCATTGACGATGGCAGTGGAGATAATGACGGTGATGATGGCAATAATTATACTGCAGCAGAGTTAAGGGAAGCAATTGCCGAAAAAGAAGATGAAATTTCTGAAGCCAAACAAGATCTTCATGAAGCGCAGATTAACTACAATGAAGCAAAAGCAGAAGTAGATAAAGCGACAGTTAAGGCAAAGATTGCCGGTACGGTTACTACTTCATGCGATAAAGGAACGGTTCCTACAGATGGTTCGGCGGCTATCGTAGTTAAGGCAGCAGATGGAATGTATGTTAAGACTTCGATTAGCGAGATGGAACTTAGCAATATAAAGGTTGGTGGAACGATCAAATGTGTATCTAGTGATACAGGAGATGAGTATACCGCAGAAGTAAAGGAAATTTCGGATTTCCCTACCGGAGACAGTAGTAATGATGGAGGAAGTTCCAATCCAAATAGTTCTTATTATCCGGTCATTGGCTTTATTAAAGATGCAGATGGTTTGAGTCCGGGTGGTTCTGTCGAAGTTTCTTATAGTTCAAAGTCTATGGGAACAGCGAATGATAATGCAATCTATATTCAGAAAGCATATATCCGCACAGAAGACAAAAAGAATTATGTTTATATTCGTGATAAAAAGACAAAGCGTCTGAAGAAGCAGTATGTCAAAGTTGGAAAGACTATGAATGGCCAGTATGTGGAAATTATATCCGGACTGACAGATGAAGATAACATTGCCTTCCCTTATGGAAAGAACTTAAGAGAAGGAGTTAAAACGAAGATTTCCGAAGATGACAGCGAAATGATTTATTAAGGAGGAGAACGATGCTTGAAAATATAAGATTATCTTTTCAGGGTGTATGGAGTCACAGACTGCGTTCTTTCCTGACGATGCTGGGCATCATTATCGGTATTGCGGCAATTATTGCCATTGTATCAACAATTAAAGGAACGAATGAACAGATTAAAAAGAATCTGATCGGTTCTGGTACCAATACAACAACAGTACAGTTAACAGAAAGTGGAAACTATCCAGCAGAAATGGAATATGGAATTCCGAAGGGAATTCCTGTTCTTGATGATGCCATGCGTGAACAGTTAGCTGAGCTTTCTCATGTAAAAGATGCTTCCCTTTATATGTCACGTACACAGGTAGATTACATTTACTATAATTCAACAGTGCTTTCCGGTGGGCAGTTGATCGGGGCAGATTCTCATTATCTTGGAACCTGTGGTTATGTAATGAAAAAAGGAAGAGGCTTTACGGAGAGCGATTATGAGAAGTATCGTAAAGTGGCAGTAGTAGACAGTGTAGCAGCCGACTCTCTTTTTGGAAATGAGAATCCGGTAGGAAAGACCATTGATATAAAAGGAGAGCCATTTATTGTTGTTGGTGTCATTGAAGAGTCTACCGCCTTCAGCCCGGTAATTAATTCTGTAGAGGATTATTATACTTATGTATATAACGACGGAAGTGCGAGTGGTATTGTTGTAATTCCTGATGTGGACTGGAATATTGTTCAGCAGTATGATGAGCCACAGAATGCAAAGCTGCTGGCAGATTCTACAGATAATATGACATCTGTTGGAAAAGCAGCACAGACCTTATTAAACGAAACGGTAACAAATAAAGATATCAAATATCGTGCGGCAAATATGAATGAGACCGCAGAAGAAAGTCAGCAGGTAAGCGCAACGACAAATAAACAGTTAATATGGATCGCAAGTATTTCATTATTAGTTGGTGGTATCGGTGTTATGAATATTATGCTTGTATCCGTAACAGAGCGTACAAGAGAAATCGGTTTGAAAAAGGCAATCGGTGCGAGAAAGAATCGAATACTGGCACAGTTCTTAACAGAAGCAGCAGTACTGACCAGTCTTGGAGGTATCATTGGTACGATTACCGGTATTGCATTAGCAGAAGTTATCGGAAAGATATCAAATGTTCCAATTGCAATCAGTATACCGGCAGTTATTCTGGCAATTGCATTTTCTACAATAATCGGAGTAGTATTTGGATTACTTCCGGCAGTAAAAGCAGCTAATTTAGATCCAATCGTTGCATTACGCCATGAATAGTGTTATCATACATAAGTTAAAATATGCAAATGAAAATATGAAAATATGCAGAACGTAATATAACGGTGCCTGTATTTTCTGGCTATATTCTTGGATATATTAAAAAAATACGGGAATAAGATGTAAAAAGAACAATAAGTAATAGCTGATAGGAGAAGAGAATGGGTAAGTATTTTGGAACAGATGGTTTCCGCGGAGAAGCAAATGTAAATCTAACAGTAGAGCATGCGTATCAGGTAGGTCGTTTTCTTGGCTGGTATTATGGTAAAGATAAAGAAGAAAAATGCAAAGTTGTAATTGGTAAAGATACACGTCGTTCAAGCTATATGTTTGAATATTCTTTAGTAGCAGGGCTTACAGCTTCAGGAGCAGATGTATATTTACTGCACGTAACAACAACACCTAGCGTTTCTTATGTAGTAAGAACAGAAGATTTTGATTGTGGTATCATGATCTCTGCAAGCCATAATCCATACTATGATAATGGAATTAAACTCATTAATTCTAAAGGCGAGAAGATGGATGAGGAAACGATCCTTAAAGTGGAAGATTATATTGATGGTAAGTTTGAAATTCCGATGGCAGTACGTGATCAGATTGGATGTACAGTTGATTATTCCGCAGGAAGAAATCGTTACATCGGTTATTTGATCTCTCTTGCAACACGTTCCTATAAGAATATGAAAGTAGGGTTGGACTGTGCTAATGGAAGTTCCTGGATGATCGCAAAGAGTGTTTTTGACGCATTAGGAGCAAAGACCTATGTGATCAATGCACAGCCAGACGGACTGAATATTAATATGAATGCCGGTTCTACACATATCGAAGTGCTTCAGAAGTTTGTAAAAGAGAATCAGCTTGATGTGGGATTCGCCTTCGATGGGGATGCAGACCGTTGTATCGCTGTTGATGAGAATGGAAGCGTTGTAGATGGAGACCTCATTTTGTATGTTTACGGCAGATATCTTAAAGAAAAAGGTGAACTTCGTAATAATACAGTCGTAACAACAATTATGTCAAACTTTGGATTGTATAAAGCATTTGACGAACTTGGTGTTGATTATGAAAAGACACAGGTTGGAGATAAATATGTTTACGAAAATATGGTACAGAATGGACATCGTATCGGCGGTGAACAGTCAGGACATATTATTTTCAGTAAATATGCAACAACCGGAGACGGAATCCTTACAGCCATTAAGATGATGGAAGTAATGTTAGAGAAGAAGCAGTCTTTAGCAACATTGACATCACCGGTTCGTATTTATCCGCAGGTACTTAAGAATGTACGTGTGAAGAGTAAACCGGAGGCACAGAATGATGCTGACGTACAGGCAGCAGTAAAGCAGGTTGCAGAAACACTTGGGGCGACAGGAAGAATTCTTGTTCGTGAAAGTGGTACAGAGCCAGTGATACGTGTTATGGTAGAAGCGGAAACAAAGGAAGAATGTGAAAAGTATGTTGATTCGGTAATTGAAGTTATCGAGAAAAAAGGTCATTGTGCATAAAGTTTTTACTTAAATAGCTATTTTGCCAAAAACTAAAATAAATAAGCATGATATAATAACTGCGCCTTAGAGCAAGCGATGGATGCAGCGCATCATCGTGCATTGACAGGAGGCAGTTGTTATATCATGCTTTTTTGTGCGTATTGTTTAATTTTTTATTTGGCTATAATTGCTTCTACATTGCATTATGGAATGGATGTTATGAGCTTTTATAAAGCTTCATAAAATCTCTATAGAATTTCATCTTGAAATTTTAATTTTGATGATGTATAATATGTCAGAACAAATGTTTGGAAAAAGGACTGCTCTTGCATCTGTTTACAGATTGCTGTAAGATATCAGATGGGAGATGACTCTCACCTCTGCAGGTGGCGAGCAGCAAGTTTGTATCATATGTTATGTTAGAATTTCCTGGAGAGATTTTAATTGACTAAAGATAGTATTTATTTATCAGGAGAATAATCATGGAGAATATAACAATTAAAGATATTGTAAAGGCTGCCGAAGGACAGCTTTTATGTGGAGATGAGAATAAAGTAATCAAGGAGTTTTCAATCGATTCACGTTCCGGTAACGAGGATAGCATTTTTGTACCGATCATCGGGGAGAGAGTGGATGCACATAAGTTTATTGATGGCGCACTTAAGATAAATGGTGCGACGTTTACATCAGAGCATGATAAGCCGTTAACTGGTTTTGAGGATAAGCCATGGATTAAAGTGGCAGATACAGTAGAAGCGATGCAGAAGGTAGGAACATTTTACAGGAATCGTATGAATCTTCCGGTTGTTGCTGTAACAGGAAGTGTTGGAAAGACAACAACAAGAGAGATGATTAGCACAGCATTAGCTTCACAGAAGAGGGTATTCCAGACGATCGGGAATCAGAATAGTCAGATTGGTGTACCATTAACTCTTTCTCATCTTACAGCGGAAGATGAGATTGCCGTTCTTGAAATTGGCATGAGTGAAAGAGGGCAGATTGAGAAGCTTACCAATATGATTCGTCCGAATATAGCAGTTGTGACGATGATTGGAGTAAGTCATATTGCACAGTTGAAAACTCAGGAGAATATTTGTCTGGAGAAGATGGATATTGTAAAGGGACTTCCGGAAGATGGTATAGTCTTTTTGAATGGAGATGATAAGTTCCTTGCACCATATCGTGGAAAGCTTTCTCACAGAACATTTTTTTATGGACTGAATAAGGAATGTGATTATCGAGCAGAAGAAGTACGTGTGCGGGATGGACAGACCCTGTTTCATTTTTATTACAAAGATGGCGAAGCAGAGAAGAATATGGAAGTTGTTCTTGGCACTATGGGAGAGCATAATGTACGTAATGCCTTAGTTGCATTAGGGGTCGCACATCAGATGGGACTTGACATGGAAGTGGCAGCGAAGGCACTTAGTACTTTCCATGGACAGCGTCAGCAGATGCATACATTAAAGAGCTGTACGTTGATTGATGATACATATAATGCCAGCCCAGATTCTATGAAGGCAAGTATTTCGGTACTTTCTTCTATGGAAGGTGTGAAGGGCAGGAGAATTGCCGCACTGGCAGATATGCTTGAACTTGGAGAAAAGGAGAGGGATTATCATTATGAAGTAGGTAAGTTTATTGCTGGGACACAGGTAGATGAAGTTGCTGCCTACGGTGAACTTTCCGAAGAAATATTAAAAGGTATTGAAGACAATAATGCGAGAATTATTGTAAAGCATTTTGAGACAAGAGGAGAATTACAGGAGTATCTCTTAACATATGTACATCCAGATGACGTACTTTTATTAAAAGCGTCTAACGGAATGAAGTTAAAAGAGATAGCAGAAGCATTTTTACAGAATGAATAATTTTCAGAAAAAAGGGAGCTTTACAGATGAAGATATATATAATGAGACATGGAGAGACAAAGTGGAATAAGAGGAGTAAGCTTCAGGGACAGGTTGATATTCCTCTGGCACCTAAAGGTATCGAGCAGGCGCAGATGACAGCAGAAGGAATGAAGGAGATTCCTTTTGATCATATTTTTTCCAGTCCGTTAAAAAGAGCGTATAAAACGGCACAGATTGTTCGCATGGACCGTCCGATAGAGATTGTCCGCGATGACCGCCTGAAGGAGATGAGTTTTGGAACCTCCGAGGGAAAGTGTATCGGAAAGATTATGGAGAATCCGGCAATGACACGCTATCAGAGATTCCGTCTTGATCCAGAACATTTTCGCCCAGCAAAGTATGGAGAATATTTCCAGGATGTTTTAAGACGAACTGACGAATTCTTTAAAGAGGAGATTATTCCATTGGAAGGGAAAGCAGAGAATGTTCTTATTGTGGCACATGGCTGCGTAGTCAGAAGTTTTATCCTTAATTTGACAGGACGTTCCCTTGGTCAGTTTTGGAAGACACCTTTTGGAAAGAATTGCTCTTCGGTGGCATTTGAATATAAAAATGGTGAAATAAATATGATTTATGAGAATAAGTTATATTATGATACAGATTGTCCTGACTGGCAGCAGCAGATTCCTTCCTATAAGAAAGGATATAGAAAGTAAACATTTATAAGTGGATATTTACAGGTGAATATCTATGAGAAGATATGTATAAAGGTAAGTAATTATAATAAAATTGTGAGGTATTTATGGGAGAACAGATGGCATATAATGCGAATAGCATTGCAGTTCTTGAGGGACTAGAAGCGGTAAGAAAGCGTCCGGGAATGTATATCGGAAGTGTTTCAACCAGAGGTCTTAATCACCTTATTTATGAGATTGTAGATAACTCTGTAGATGAGCATCTGGCAGGGTATTGCAGTAATATTCAGGTGATTCTTGAAGAAGACGGAACGGCAACGGTTCGGGATAATGGACGAGGTATTCCTACAGGAATTAATAATAAGACAGGAATTCCGGCAGTAGAGATGGTATTTACTATGTTACATGCCGGAGGTAAGTTTGGTACAGGAGGTTATAAGATTTCCGGTGGCCTTCATGGAGTAGGAGCCTCCGTTGTTAATGCACTTTCTGTCTGGCTTGAAGTGAAAGTACAGTCAGATGGTAAGGTGTATCAGCAGATGTACGAGAGAGGAAAAGCAGTAGCACCGTTGGAAGTCATCGGCAAGTGTCGAAAAGGTGATACGGGAACGAGTGTTACTTTTTTACCAGATGGAGAAATATTTGATAAAACATACTTTAAGGCGGAATCCATTAAGAGCAGATTACATGAGACTGCTTATCTGAATCCTGGATTATCTATTACTTTTGAGAATAGAAGACCAGGAGAAGAGGAAACCGTCCTTTTTCATGAAGAAGAAGGATTAAAGGCTTATGTCAGAGATTTGAATAAGGGAAAGCCGGCAGTTGGTGAGATTGTTTATTTTAAGAAAAAGATCGATGATATTGAGGTGGAAGCAGCTTTTCAGTATGTAGATGAATTTCAGGAAACGATTATGGGATTCTGTAATAATATCTGTACGATGGAAGGTGGAACCCATATTACTGGATTTAAGACAAAGTTTACGTCTGTTATGAATCAGTATGCGAGAGAACTGGGAATTTTAAAAGAAAAAGATAAGAATTTTACCGGTGCAGATGTTCGTAACGGTATGACCGCAGTTCTTTCTGTTAAGCATAAAGATCCAAGATTTGAAGGACAGACTAAGACGAAGCTAGACAATCCGGATGCCGGAAAAGCAGTTAGTGAAGTACTTGGGGAAGAACTGACGTTATATTATGACAGGAATTTAGAAGAACTGAAAAAGGTGATTGCCTGTGCGGAAAAGTCTGCAAAGATTCGAAAAGCAGAGGAGAGAGCGAGAACGAATCTCATCTCGAAGTCCAAGTTTTCTATCGATACGAACGGAAAACTGGCAAACTGTGAGAGTCGTGTTCCAGAAGAGTGCGAGGTTTTTATTGTAGAGGGAGATTCTGCTGGCGGTTCTGCTAAAACAGCAAGAAATCGCCGTACACAGGCAATTCTGCCGATTCGTGGAAAGATTCTTAATGTGGAGAAGGCATCCATGGATAAAGTGCTTGCTAATGCGGAAATCAAGACAATGATTCATACTTTTGGATGTGGATTTTCAGAAGGCTATGGCAATGATTTTGATATTTCCAAGTTAAAGTATCATAAGATTGTCATTATGACAGATGCTGATGTAGATGGAGCACATATTGCAACATTGCTTCTGACATTTTTCTACCGTTTTATGCCAGATCTCATTCATCAGGGACATGTTTATCTGGCAACACCACCACTTTATAAAGCAATTCCGAAGCGGGGAAAAGAAGAATATCTTTATGATGATAGAGCATTAGAGAATTATCGAAAAACACATAAGAGTAACTTTACGCTACAGCGATTTAAAGGTCTTGGAGAGATGGATGCAGAGCAGCTTTGGGAAACAACGCTAAATCCAGAGACACGTATCTTAAAACAGGTTGAGATTGAGGACGGAAGACTTGCATCAGAAGTTACATCGATGTTGATGGGAAGTGAAGTTCCGCCGAGAAGAGAGTTTATCCATACGCATGCAAAGGATGCGGATCTGGATTTATAGAATAATGTACGTTCGGAATTTTTTCTTGTAAAGTCAAACAAAGAAAGATTTTGAAAGTACATAATAAAGAAACGGAGAGAAATATGTCTGAACAGATTATAAAAACAGAATTTTCTGATATTATGCAGAAGTCTTATATTGATTATGCGATGAGTGTCATCTGTCAGCGTGCCCTTCCGGATGTGAGGGATGGCTTGAAACCTGTACAGCGGAGAGTACTGTATGCGATGCAGGAGTTAGGACTTTCTGCCGATAAACCGCACCGTAAGTCAGCACGTATTGTTGGAGATACCATGGGTAAGTATCATCCACATGGTGACAGCTCAATCTATGAAGCATTAGTTGTAATGGAACAGGATTTTAAAAAAGGAATGCCCCTTGTTGACGGGCATGGTAACTTTGGCTCGATCGAGGGAGACGGAGCGGCGGCGATGCGTTACACAGAGGCAAAGCTTCAGAAATTCACACAGGAAGTCTACCTTGCAGATATGGACAAGAATGTGGTCGATTTCCAGTCAAACTTTGACGAAACAGAAAAAGAGCCGGTCGTACTTCCGGTTCGTATCCCAAATCTTTTGATTAATGGAGCAGAGGGAATCGCTGTCGGCATGACCACAAGCATTCCTCCACATAATCTTTCTGAAGTGGTAGACGGAGTGAAAGCTTATATGGATAATCCGGATATTACGACAGAAGAACTGATGGAATATGTAAAAGGACCGGATTTTCCGACAGGTGGAATCGTAGTCAATCAGAAAGAGCTAAAGAATATTTATGAAACAGGCAGTGGAAAGATGAAACTTCGAGGAAAGGTTCATTTTGAAAAAGCGAAAAAGCGCTCAGAAAGAGACAAGCTTGTTATCACAGAAATTCCATACACAATGATCGGTGCAAATATCAGTAAGTTTATTGCAGATGTGGTAGGTCTGATCGAGAATAAGACAACAAGTGATATTGTGGATGTTTCTAATGAGTCTTCAAAAGAAGGTATCCGTATTGTATTAGAACTTCGCCGGAATGCAGATGTAGAGCGCCTTGAGAATCTTCTATATAAGAAGACGAGATTAGAAGATACTTTTGGGGTAAATATGCTCGCTATTGCGAATGGAAGACCGGAACTTTTAAGCCTGAAAGATATCATAAGCTACCATACAAGATTCCATTACGAAGTACTCACAAGAAAGTATGAGACACTTCTGAAAAAAGAATTAGAACAAAAAGAAATTAAAGAAGGTCTGATCAAAGCAAGTGATATGATTGATTTGATCATAGAAATTCTTCGTGGCAGCAAGAGCTTAAAAGATGCAAAGAGCTGTCTGATTCATGGAGAAACAGACAATATTACTTTTAAGACACAAAAATCGAAAAAAGAAGCTTCAAAGCTTTGTTTTACAGAAAAGCAGGCTTCCGCTATTCTTGAGATGCGTCTGTATCGACTGATCGGTCTTGAGATTATGGCATTACAGGAAGAATACGCAGAAATCCTTAAAAAGATAGATAAATATCAGGATATTTTAGAGCATCCGGCTTCCATGAAGAAAGTGATGAAAAAAGATCTGGAAAAAATCAAAAAGATCTATGGATTTGAAAGAAAAACAGAACTTACCAATGCAAAAGCTGCAGTTGTAAAAGCACTGCCAATTGAAGAAAAAGAAGTTGTATTTGTCATGGATCGTTTCGGCTATTCTAAGATTCTTGATAAGAGTACGTACGAGAGAAATGAAGAAACCGTATTAAAAGAATACCGTCATATCGTTCACTGTATGAATACCGATAAAGTCTGTGTATTTACTGATACAGGTGTGATGCATCAGATAAAAGTGCAGGATATTCCATCAGGACGACTCCGGGATAAAGGAACCCCACTTGATAATATTGGGAATTATGACAGTAGAAATGAACAGATTCTTTTAATTGCACCGGATCGGGTATTAAAAGAGTCCTCCTTATTATTTGTTACTGCCGCATCCATGGTAAAGCTTGTTGATGGAGCAGAATTTATTGTACAGAAAAAGACAGTCGCTGCTACAAAGTTAGCAGAAGGGGATACTTTAACGGCAGTACGTATTGTCAACGCCAAAGAAAGTATCACTAATGCACAGATCATTATGCAGAGTGAAGAAGGCTATTTCCTTCGTTTTCCATTGGAAGAAGTAACAAGAAAGAAAAAAGGAGCAATCGGTATCCGCGGTATGAAGCTTCAGGAGCAGGATCATGTCAAGCACATATATCTTACCGGAGTGGAAGAGGAAGATACCCCATCTATTATTTATAAAGAAAAAGAACTGGTATTTAGTAAGATACGACTCATGGGAAGAGACGGAAAAGGAGTCAAGGTAAGAAGATAGGAACTGATTTGTAGATTTCGTGTAGACGAAAAAAGAAAAAATACCCTATCCCATCTGCTCTGTAGTCGCTGTATTTAAGATGCTCATCCGCATCTTAAACACGCTCCCAAGCCGCATCTGGGATAAGATATTTTTTCTTTTTTCTGACAACTCCAAATCTCTAGATGGGGATATCTTCCTACGGAATTGTAAAGATATTATAGTGAAAGAAATCGGGGCAATCGGAAGACTTTGGTTTTCACTGCTATTTTCTAATGGTGAAATAATTCTTTGATTAATCATAATTTTCTGGGGATTCCCCTTATTTTTTTCACACAAAATCCTGATTTCATCTGGAGCCAGCAAACAGAAAAGCAGAAATTTGATATAGAATGAAAAGTGATGTCGGAGCAAATAAAAATGCCGGTCAGGCATTTTCTATGCCGCGACTATCTTCACATTTCATTCTATATCAAATTTCTGCTTTTCGTCTGTTTCTCCTTAATGAATTAAATTTTTGTCACATTTGGTCCTCTTAATGCGTTACTATAGTAGAAGCACTTGTACAGGGGCGAAATTAAAAGAAGCAGGAGGAAGAATGATTGCTTGGAAGTTTAATGACTTACTGTAAGGAAGAAGATGGAGAAACTTTAGAACTTCTCTATCGTACATATAAAAATAAAATGTTTTATATTGCGATGAAATTGTTAGAAGATTCAGCAGAGGCGGAAAATATAGTACATGATACATTCTTGATTTTATTGGAACATTTGGAACGAATTGGTGATATAAAGGATAAAAAAACATGGAATTATATTGTTACTATATTAAAAAACCGTTGTTTTGATTGGATGAGAAAACAGAAGTATTATAAATATGCAGATGATAAAGAAAATTTCAATGTAGAGGAAAGTTTAGATGCAAAGGAGAATATTTTTAAAAATCATTTGGAAGAGGAAATTATCATCAGGGAAAAACAGGAACTATTGATAAAGTTGATCATGAATCTGAAATACCCTTATAAAGAAGTTTTATATTTGCAATATTATAACGAATTAGGGAGTAAAGAGATAGGGGAAATTCTTTCAATAAAGCCGGATAATGTGCGAAAGATAGCCAGCAGGGCGAGAAAAATATTGAAAGAGAAAATGATAGAAATGGGGTATGGGAGATGACAGATAAGAAGTTTGAAGAATTGTTGAAAGAAGCAGTGGAACAGTGTGCTGAAAAAGAATGGGAGGAAATCAGCCAAAAGAGTAAAAAGATTCGGTATAAGCCATCTAAAGAGTTCGAAGAAAAGATGGAAAATTTATATCAAAAAGAGAGTTGTCATAATAATTTTATCGGAGATGAGCAGACAAAAAGTAAAAGTCAGTTAAAAGATACAAAAAGTGAAAAAAGATATTTTCATAAATAAAATCCTTTCGTTTGCCATAGGCGGAAACCCACTACCTTTAGGTGGTGGGAGGAGCCTTGTAAATCTTTAATCGTTAACCCTGATTCTCAATATATTTTTGTATAGTGGCTGAAGATACTTCTCCAATGCTACAAGCAAAATATCCGTCTGACCAAAATATCTTCTTCTTCCAATACTGTTTAGATAGAAGCGAACCATATTTGTGCCGTAAATAATACGTTGTTTCTTGCTTTACAATTTTGACAATATCGCAAACTTTATCTGTTGTATCGTAACTTAATAAGAAATGTATATGATCTTTGTCGGTTTCTATAGCAATAATTTCGTAGCCATAAGCATTAGCAATATCGAAAATCTTTTGTTTAACATCATCAGCGATAGAATCTTTGAGTAATTGTTTACGATATTTGGTTACTAGAATGTTAATGATTTCATGAGCTGTCACCAGACTGCTCACACGAATTGTCATCAGATTGCTTAACTGCCTGTCATAGATAATGGTGGATTCGCCGCCCGAAAACGGGCGGCTGACTTTTACTTAGTTGTG